>JAYUJX010000576.1:0-3819 GCA_043764955.1 Polaromonas sp. | reverse complement strand
AGCTTAAAAGCAAGTGAAGAGTTGACCGTCAAAGCTGAAACGACGCACACGAAAGACACAGTCACGGCCAGCCAGCGAGACTTGGCGAGCTTGAGCGTGAACTACAAGTTAGACGATAAGTTGATGCTGGACGTCGGACTCAACCATGTCAACGAGACAGGTGTTGGCGGTGGTTTGAGTTTGAACAATTCGCAAAACGGATTCTCAAGCGTTCAAGGCTTGGGCTGGGGAAGTAACACAGGTTATGGCTTCAATGGTTCCAATCTATTGGGTTCACCTACAAACACACTGGGACAAGGCACCGCGGGCGGAATCATCGATAACAAATACACTAGTGCGAAAGCACGCTTGACGGGTAAGGTTACTGAAGATCTGAGTTTGTACGGTGAGTACGAAGCTGATGTGAACGACACCCAAAAGCACCGATCCGCTGTGGGCGGTGAGTACAGAATCAATGAGAAAAGCCGGATCTACGCTCGCCATGAGTTTGAGAACACACTGTCTGGTAACGTTAACGGTATCACTCTTGATGGTAGCAACACGCAAAGTTCTATTGTTGGCATAGATACCAGTTACATGAAAGACGGGCAGTTGTTTAGTGAGTACCGTTTGACGGGTGCGCAAAACGGTTTCGATGTCGCAGCTGCAGTTGGTATCCGTAACCAATGGCAAGTCAGCGAAGGATTGACGTTGAACACCAGTGCCGAGCGCCAAGCATTGCGACCTTATGAGGGCGCTAAAGGCGACGCAGTAGCTATGAGTATTGGCGCGCTGTACAGCACCAACCCGATCTATAAAGCTGCAGGCAAGTTGGAATACCGTACCAGCCGCACCACTGATCAATATAATGTGATAGCTGCGTACGATCGCAAACTCTCAGACAATTGGTCAGCCATTGCACGTGAATTGCTCCTATACAGCCACGACCGCTGGAACACAGGCGCAGGCGATCAAACCCAGAATCGATTCCAATTGGGCTTGGCCTACCGCGACACCCTGACCAACCAATTCCATGGTTTGGCAAGGTTTGAGCATCGTATTGACAACTCGACAGCCATTGCTGACACCAAAGACAGCAGCACAGCCATCTTCAGTTTGCACGGCAACTACCGTCCAATTCGCTCAACGACGATCACGGGACAAGTTGCATTTAAATCGGTCAACGAAACGTTTGGTGACGTCCGCAGCAAATGGAACGGATCCCTCATATCGGGCAGGTACACCTATGACATCAACGACCGCTTTGATGCCAGCGTCTTTGCCAGCCGTATGTGGGGAAGCGGTGGCACAGTGGCAGGCGCAGGCGTGGAACTTGGTGCTCGCATCATAGACAACTTGTGGATAGGCGGAAGTTACAACAAGGGTAAGTTTGTTGATACGGAACTGTTCAGCGCAAACGCTTCTTGGACAGGTTGGCACGTTCGAGTTAGATACAAAATTGACTACTAATCGTCATCAAACAGCCCAAGAAAAAACCAAATAGATCAATAAACACTGAGCCAAGAGAGTGACTATGACCATAAGCATCAACACAAATAAGACATTCCTAGCTGGCGTAGCAGCACTGGTCATCAGCGTCACAGCAAACGTGAGCTTTGCGCAAACTGCAATCAGCACCAACAACACCGAAGGCTTGTGCTGCGACACCGTTCAAGGCAAATGCGTTATGCCCATGCCCAGCCGCCCCAGCCTATCTCGTGTGAGCGAGCCAGGGCGATACGGCGATTTGCAAAAGCGTTTAGATAAACTAGATGCTGGAAACTGCGCTAACTCTTACATATTGAACAAAGCGCAAGCTTGGCTGAACATGAGCCGTGAGGTGATGCATGAAGGAGATGGCGCGGCAGTGGTGAATGCAACCTATGATGAGTCAGAAAAACTCATCAAAGCATTGGAAGACGGCAAAGCACCAAGCCTTGATACTGAGTTGGTAGCTGGTGCCGAAAAATTGCGCACAGATTTGTGGGATATTGTAGCTGCAAGAAAAGCAACACCAAACCTCTTGAGTAGCGCAGCACGTGAGGTCGCTTACTGCGAAGTTTATTTGGTTCGTGCAGGTCACGCGCATGCTAAGCTAGGCGGCAACGCACGTACAGAGCCTTTGATTGGTATGGCTCAAGACATTTGCGTTGCTGCTAAAGATAAAGCGCCTTGTGCAATTCTTGTTTCAAAACATTCTGTACAACCAGTTGTGGCTGTACCTGCGATAACGCGGAATCCAGCATTAGTACAAGATGTAGCATTACCGATAGTAATACCCAAACAAAGTTTGGCTCCAAAACGTGCTCTAAAGCAGGATCGTTATTGAAATTAATATCGTGTGACAGCAATTCAGGAAAACTCTGCAAGATCCAGCCAGCTTAACCGAGAAAGCGGAAACGTTCAAAGCAAGTGTAGGAACTAAGATGGTGTACCTATTCGGGATCATCAAGTGAAATGCAATGCAACCAACTCTAGTTATTGCGGATGTCCACCCCTTCATTCGCGTGGAAATTCATACGCAACTCACGCAGCTTGGCTACAAAAATATTTTTGAGGCCTAGGATCAGAAATTACTGAAAAACGCGGTGAATAAAAAGCCTAGTATTGGACTCGTGTTGCTGGATGTGGTCATGCCAAGGATGATAGTACTGAATGTTCGGTGAAATTTTGTGAGCGTCACGTGCATTTATCTGCAATCCCGGTTTCAGGTTTACGACTTGCTCCATTACAAACACAAATATTGCTACTAAGCAGTTTAGGACTACTTTATGCCCATTTTCATCATCGATAAGCATCCGCTGCTCCGTGAGCACTTAAGGATGCTTTTGCAACACCAAATGCCCTTTGTAAAAGTGGTTGAGCTCGATCATTTTGGTTTATTGTCCTCAGCCATTGAAGTGCATGGACTCCCACGACTCATTTCCCTAGAACTAAGTTTTTCAGACATCAATGGTGTCTCTGGGATAGAGTGTCTAAAAACCAGATATCCTAATGTTAATGTAATCGTGCTGTCGGAACTTCCCGCGAAGATCATGGAATATCCGAGTTTGATGGCAGGTGCCACATGCTTTATTGAAAAATCTGAAAATTCTGCAGAGATTACGCGCATTTTTAAAAAACAACTGTTTGATGATGAAATTAAAATGTCGTCGATCTACTACCCCACCAAAAGACAAGTAGAGGTGCTACGACATTTGGCGAAAGGTTTGTGCAATCAATCTATCGCCGTTGCGATGGGTCTTAGTAAAAATACTGTCAGTGCGCACTTAAGCCGTCTATTTAAACTCATCAATGTGAGAAATCGAACGCAAGCGGTCAACTACGCGAGGGAGAATAATTTTTTAACACCTCATTGACCTATTCTGCGTTCTAGGTGTTACTAAATGTTTTGTGGTGAGCACTTGAATGATTCGTGACGATACAAAAATGTTTGATGTGATCAAAAGCGGAAATATTTTGAAAGATGTCGAATCTCACCCAAAGTTGACCCCTTGGAAGTGCGGCGTAAAACTTGGACTGGTTTATGCCGTGATACCGAGGCTCTCCCGGTATCCGATGGGACTAAGTGAGCCTAGGGATATCTTGATTCGCTCTTCGTTATACCAGCGGATGTATGAGTCTATTACCTGAATGAATTGCTCAATGGTTGTAGCCTGGATCTAGTCAAAAAAGTAGACATTGATTTCCCCTAAAGGTTTAATCAACCTAAAGAGAAACCAACATGCCCAAACATCACAGCGCCCAGTTCAAGCAGGACGTCATCCAGTACAGCCTTAACCACCCCGAACAAACACTGGTTCAAACCTCCGTGCAATTTGGTTTAGGACATTCCACCCT
>JAYUJX010000575.1:0-1053 GCA_043764955.1 Polaromonas sp. | reverse complement strand
TGAAAGGCGAACGTTCATTTGCGTGAGGTCAGAGGGTTCGTACTAACTGCTACATGGCGATAGTACAGGGGTACGTATGCATGTATATGTGTATGAACATACATGCGTAAGTACAGGGGTACTTACGGATGTATGCCTATACATCTATGTACTACGCTATAGGCGATCGTACATACGTGCATATTATATATTTACATATATGTGTAAGTACATGTGTGTACGTATGCATACATGAGTATGCACTAACATGTGTGAGTATGTGTGTACGTGTGCATGTTATCATATCTGCATGTGTACTTACGTATGTACGTGCCGCATAACGTACATGCATATATTTGTAACTATATTTGTAACTATATTACTACAGACGTAGCTTGGTAGAATCAAGTGGTCTGACATTTCTAGTTTCTTTAATTTTTTCCATTTTACTTATATCATTGCAAGGGAGCAGAAAGATTTCCCCTGTTCCATGCATATTTAAATAATCAATGTCAGGTGTACAAACTAGATTTTTAGCGGCTGATTTGTTACTCCTTTGATTCCTCTTCTTCGATCCGCTAACTAAATCAGTCTCAACGATGATACCAGAAGAGTTGTTGTCCTGCAAAGTATTGATCTCCACTTCATTTACATTTTCTATATTATCCTCATCATTAATGGTACCTGAGTAGTCGTCAAAAAATAGCAATTTCTCAAATTTTACTGTGGTGTAGCCTAGCACGTACGTTCACCGTACACTTTATACACGTTTGTATATATTCACGTATCTATATTCACACGTTTGTATATATTCACGTATGTATATAATTCACGCACCCATAGTCTATTTTCATCCACATCAACTGTCCACCGGTAACGGACGCTCATCAGCGTCAGCACCCTTGTAGCCTATCGTTTGTGTCTGTTGTTAGCTGCTTGCTCGCTTCTTTCACAAACTGTAACTAACCTAACAGTTTACTCCAGCATACCGTATTTACCCGGATTCTTCGTACTCGAATCCGGCCGCGACTACAATATTAATATTGAGAGTTGTTAGACGAACTCTCGTTACTG
>JAYUJX010000574.1:0-1053 GCA_043764955.1 Polaromonas sp. | reverse complement strand
TTCGGCTCAGGAAACGCCTTCATCATCGCTTTGAGCGCCGTGGGGAAGAGGAAGGTGTGGGTAACGCGCTGGGTTTGCAGCAGCTCAAACGTCGCTTCGGGGCTGAACCGGCCGTTGAAGGCGACGATTTCGCGGCCGAAATACAGCGTTGGCAAGAGCGCGTCCATCAACCCGCCCGTCCACGCCCAATCGGCGGGGCTCCAGAAGACGGCCCTTGAATCTGTAGGAACTGAAAAAATATCCGTTCGGGCTGAGCCAATCGAAGCCTTCTTACGCAACCCTTCGACAGGCTCAGGGCGAACGGAGAGGAAACCAAACCAATTTTGGCTGCAAACGAAGCCAGTCAAGTTGCCAATCAGCGCCCGATGCGGAATCAAAGCGCCTTTTGGCGGGCCTGTCGTGCCGCTGGTGTAGATCAAAATCGCGCCATCGTTCGCTTTTGTAGTAACCTGAAACCTATTTTTTACTATACTATTAATAGCTGTTGAGGCAATAAATAAGCCGGCTAGAGGCATAATTGACCTTAATTTAGGACAATTTGGCTGGATTTGACGCAAAGCGGGCTCTGAAACCTCGTCCACCAAGGCGACGACGGCGTCTGAGTCGTTGATGCGGTATTCCAGCGCGTCTGGGCCAAACAGCATGGACAGGGGCACAGCGATCGCCCCCATTTGCAGCACCGCCATGTAGGCGACGGCAGTTTCAAAGCGCTGCGGCAGCACGATGGCGACGCGATCGCCACGTTTGACACCCAAATCTGCGAGTTTTACAGATAGAAAGTTTGCCGCTTGCTGCAGTTGAAAATACGTATAAACGTTTGATTTTGCTAAAGATTTACCGCAAACATGCTCCCGAATCGCCACCGCATTTGGCGTTTGCTTCGCCCAACGCTCACAGCAAGCTTGAGCGATGTTGAAATCTTCCGGCACGTGCCAGCCGAATTGGCTGTGCAGCGCGGTGTAGCTGTCTTCTAGTTGACTCGCGCTCGTCTTGGTAGCCATCATCGCCTCTTTATTTCTTTATGATGTTGCAATGTACACCGTAAAAAGAACC
>JAYUJX010000573.1:0-1054 GCA_043764955.1 Polaromonas sp. | reverse complement strand
GTCAACCTCGCTAGCGTCTAGC
The DNA here is from genome assembly GCA_043764955.1 of Polaromonas sp. GTDB lineage: Bacteria > Pseudomonadota > Gammaproteobacteria > Burkholderiales > Burkholderiaceae_C > Aalborgiella. Next base: position 1,032 of record JAYUJX010000573.1, on the reverse strand, counting down.
CGTGAAAGCTGCACCACCCCATCTGCCAGCACGGTGTAACGCAAGCGGTCGCGCTTGTCCAAATGCAAGGCTTTTCTGACGGCATCAGGCACCGTGGTTTGGTAACGGTCGGTTAAGGTGGATTCGGCACTCAAAATGGCGGACATGGAGTTTTAGGATAATTTAAAACTCGATGGTAATGCAAATGCATTGTTAACGCAATCACTTATTTTGACTCTATGCACTATTTGACAAGACTTCATTTGATATGTATCATAAGATATACCATGCCATTTGGAGATGAATCATGCTACAAACCGCCAAAATATTTGCCACAGGCCGCAGCCAAGCGGTGCGCTTGCCGCTGGAGTTTCGGTTTGATGTGGCTGAGGTTTTTATTCGACACGACCCCAACACGGGTGATGTGGTGCTGTCGCGCAAGCCTACGGATTGGCAAGGGTTGCTCGACGTTGTCGCCCTCAACGCGCAAGATGATCTGCTGATTGAACGCCGCCAAAACAGAACCCCAGCCTCTCCACGCCGCGACCCTTTTGAGGGCTGGTCGGAATGACGATGCGGTACATGCTGGATACCAATATTGTTAGCCACATCATGCAAGGACGCGACAGTGACTTGCTGGCGCGATTAACCCAAGTTCCTATGGGTCAAGTGGTGATTTCCAGTGTGACTTTGGCAGAGTTGGAGTACGGGCTGCACCGCAAAGGGCATCCTGTCCGCTTAAAAAATGCTTTGTTCCAAGTACTGCTACGCATGGATGTGCTGCCGTGGGATGAGGATGTGGCGCGGTGCTACGGCGCGCTGTGTAGCAAACTAGAAACCCAAGGCATCAACCTCAGCGACTTTGACATGATGATTGCCTCCCACGCGCAGACGGTGAAGGCAACGTTGGTCAGCCGCGACAAGGCGTTTAGCCAAATTGCTGAGGGTTTGACATTAGAAGTTTGGTGAAAACAGTTGAATCAACGCTGCTGCCGTCAACTGGTTTGAAGCCAAGCTTTCGCTGAACAACTCACGCCGCGAGCGTATGCGCAA
>JAYUJX010000572.1:0-1054 GCA_043764955.1 Polaromonas sp. | reverse complement strand
GCTTTTGAAGCTGGTTGCACAGCGCATTCACGGCGGCCATCAGTGAGCGCGGCATGTCGGCCCGCAAAATCAACAGTTCGGCCACCCGCGTCGGGGTGATGGTGTCGCGGTAGGTTTTGCGGTAAATTTCAAAACCCGAAACGCTGCGCAAAATCGCCGCCCAGTGGTAATACTCGCCCTTGGCCTCCCAGTTTTGCAGCTCGGCGCTTGCACCTTCAAAAAACTTAACGTCTAGCAAGCGCGCCACATTGTCAGCCCGCTCCAGCGCCGTGCCCAGTGCGACAAATCGGTACGCATCATCACGCGGCATGGTGCCAGCTGTCACGCCACGCGTCAAATGCGAACGGTGTTTTACCCATTCGAAAAACGCCGGCATGTCTTTGACCCAAGCGTCGTTTTCCAAACGCTGTTGCAATTTCAGCCACGTCACATTGATGGTTTCCCACAGCTCGGTGGTGATAGCGCCGCGCACAGCACGTGCGTTTTCACGGGCGGAGTAGATGGCGTTGTAAATACTAGAGCCGTTCGTGGTGCTGGATACCATGAATTTCAAGACTGATTCGCTGCTCAAGCCACTGTGCGCGGCTTCGTAAGCGGGTATCAGCTCAGAAATCAACAGCACAGCGCGTGCCGCTTGGCCGCGTTGCATCTCGCTACGGCCACCCGCTAGCAAACTGCTTTGCAGGTGAATGTCCAGCATCCGGGCGGTGTTTTCAGCGCGCTCTGTGTAGCGTGCCATCCAAAATAAATGATCTGCAGTTGAACTTAACATATTGACGTTTCCTGTGCTTTCACTATGCTTTTTGCAATTTTTATTAGTTATGCCTCAAGCACCCAAGTGTCCTTCGTGCCACCACCTTGCGATGAATTGACCACCAAAGACCCTTCTTCCAAAGCGACTCGGCACAAACCGCCCGGTACAAGCTTGGTTTCCTTGCCGCACAGCACATAGGGCCGCAAATCAATGTGCCTAGGCGCAATGCCACTTTCGACGAAAGTAGGGCAGGTGGACAACGCCAGCGTGGGCTGCGCGATATAGCCTTCTGGTTTGGCG
>JAYUJX010000571.1:0-1063 GCA_043764955.1 Polaromonas sp. | reverse complement strand
AAGAGCTTGAACTTGAGAACAAGCGCTTAAAGAAGATGTATGCCGATGTCCAGCTGGACGCTGAGATTTTGAAAGAAGCGTTAGCAAAAAAGTGGTAGCGCCGTCTGTACGCAAACAGATGGCGCAGCACACGGTTGCGGTGCGCGGTATCAGCATCCGGCGCAGCTGTGCCTTGCACAGCGTCAGTTTGACGTGTTACCGCTACAGCGCCACAAACAGTGAGGAGAATGACTTGCTAGCCAAGGCACTGGTGGTGCTGTCACAGCAGCACCGCACCTGGGGATTTGGCTTGATGTACCTGCATCTGCGCAATGTTCAGGGCAAAGTTTGGAACCACAAACGCGTTTATCGGGTTTACTGCCAACTTCGACTGAACCTGCGCATCAAACCGCACCAGCGTATCGTGCGCCAGCGCCCGCAAAAGCTACAAACACCCATCAATCCCGATGCCGTGTGGTCGATGGACTTCATGCACGATCAGCTCAGTGATGGGCGCAGCTACAGGAGTTTGAACGTGATTGATGACTTTAACCGAGAATTGCTGTGTGCTGAGATCGATTGTTCGCTGCCGACGGCGCGGGTGACACGGGCGCTGGATCAGGTGATTGAGTGGCGGGGAAAGCCTGCCGTCATTCGCAGTGACAACGGGCCGGAATACATCAGCCAAGAGATGAAGGAATGGGCGCAAAGGCGCGGGATTACGTTGTGGTTTACCCAGCCAGGCAACCCGCAGCAAAACGCTTATATCGAGCGTTTCAACCGCACCATGCGTTACGAACTGCTCAGTCCCAATTTGTTTGGCAGCATTGAAGAGGTTCAGGATGCCGTCACAAAATGGCAGTGGTCATACAATCATGACAGGCCAAGCATGGCTTTGAACGGGCTGACGCCCAATCAAAAACTGAAAGCCTACAAACTATTTCACCAACCCTCTACCAAGCAGTGGTGCTAATAATGGGGGGATTACCATATGAAATTCCTTTTTCTTTAGCTAATTGACTTAATTGCAGATCAAGCGCTGAGCTAACAGTTACGCCCTCAGAAAGCCTATTAGCCAGTCGAT
>JAYUJX010000570.1:0-1065 GCA_043764955.1 Polaromonas sp. | reverse complement strand
TTATAGATCGTGGATGCATTTGCGCGTGGGTTTCATGGTTTGCGGGGCGGTATTCTTGGGTGTGCTTTTGAATGTTGCGCCAAGTTTGATGCATTTATCTGCGCAGGGACCAAATTTGGAGGGTGTTCACCGCGCACCGGCAGAATCTGAACTGTATGGTTTAAAACTCACGCAAATGTTTTTACCGCGCGGCGACCACAGATTGGACAGCTTCTATGATGTGGCCAGTCAATATAACAACAATTTTCCAATGGTCACGGAGAACATGAGTGCTAGCTTGGGTGCGGCAAACTCTCTTGGATTATTGCTATTGATTTTGAGCATATTTGTTGCGCCTATGGTGCTAAATTCAGGCGATAAATATATTCAAAACAAGCGATTTCCAAATCAAATGTTGATTATGGGGTTACTGGCCTGTAGCTTGTTTTTCGTGGCAACTGTCGGCGGTTTTTCCAGTTTATTCGCAATGCTTGTCTCTGCTTCAATTCGGAGTTGGAATCGAATCAGTATTTTTATTGAGTTTATATCTGCCGCTGCCTTGATGTTGTGTTTAGATGGGCTATCAAGGCGCTATGCAGGCCATATTAATCGTAAATACAAGATAGGCTTGCAAACGCTGGTCGCCGGTTTGTTGGTGTTTTATGGCGTAGCAGACCAAACAGTGAAACCCTGCCCTGCATGTTTAAATTCAAACCAAACCCTGTTTGAGCATGATAAAAGCTTCATCCAAAGCATTGAAAAATCAGTACCTGCTGGGTCGGCTATTTACCAACTACCCTATATGGGATATCCAGAATACAGCCCAGTGAATAACTTAAGTTCATACGATCAAGCCAGAGGTCATTTGCACTCAAACGCACTCAAATGGAGTTTTGGCGGTATTCGTGGGCGTGAAGGGGATTGGTTTTATCGGAAATTGGCGCATCTGCCAGTTGAGCAGCAGTTGGTTGTCGCGCAAGCGCTTGGTTTTACTGGCGTGTATATCGACCGCAGAGGTTATTTGACTACCAAGACCGATAAACGTTGCCTTGCTTTTGAGGGCCGCAAAACCGCGCTCTTGAAGAA
>JAYUJX010000569.1:0-1067 GCA_043764955.1 Polaromonas sp. | reverse complement strand
CTATAGGAAGAAGCGTCGCTCCACCCGTTTTTACAACGTCTAAAAACAACTCTGCGCCAACGACCAAGGCTTCCTTATTGGCTAACAAAAGCCGTTTTCCAGCACTTGCCGCAGCTAGACAAGGCGCTAATCCAGCAGCACCCACAATAGCGGCCATAACGACATCAACCGATTCATGTTTTGCTATATTTTCAATAGCTAATGATCCGTATAATACATCGGCTGACAACGAATTCAACCTTACCAGTCGAGCTAATTCTTTACCATGCTCAACACTTGCCATCACTACAAATTTAGGCTTAAATTGAATGATTTGAGCCAACATCAAGTCAACTTGCGTTGACGCTGTTAGCGCAAAAACCTCAAATCGTTCTGGATGCCTTGCAACGACATCCAGCGTACTGGTGCCTATAGAACCCGTTGAGCCCAGTATGGCTATGCGCTGTTTACTCATTCTTTTATCAGTCAATTCACCAAAGAAGCCAACATCATGGCAATTGGGAGTGTTGGCAAGAGCGCGTCAACACGGTCTAGCACGCCGCCATGGCCGGGCAATAAGCCGCTCGAATCTTTGACACCAGCACTGCGTTTGATCAGGGATTCAATCAAATCACCAACAACGCTCATCGCCGTTAAAAACAGCAATGCTATAGCCATCAAAACCAAATTTTGACTTTGCAATCGTGTGTATAAACTTGTAACAGCATTACTCCAATGACTGTCAGCCCAGACCCATGTAATTGCAAGCAGAAAAACTCCTACGACACCACCCCACACACCCTCCCAGCTTTTGCCAGGACTAATGGTCGGCGCTAGCTTGTTAGCCGTGAACTTACCACCCCAAGTTCTGCCGGCGAAGTAGGCAAAACTGTCTGCCACCCAAACAAGTGTCAAAACAGACATCAAAAAATTGACCCCTTGAACGCGTGCTTGAGACACGGCCAACCACGCTAATAACAACACCAGCATGCCACCAATATATCGCAATGCTACGGGAATTTTGACCCAACCAGCCACACCCGTTTTAAGCAACCATACGCTCACAAGCACCCAAAAACCGCTAGCTA
>JAYUJX010000568.1:0-1068 GCA_043764955.1 Polaromonas sp. | reverse complement strand
CCCTACTGCTGATCATCATATCATCAACATGGATAACTAAAGTAGTCTGAGTGGAATCTAGCTCAGTCCTATTGAATACACATATGTCTGATGGATTTTCCTTATAGCCTAGCTGTGTTAAATCTGATGATATTTTATCATACCATAACTTAGCTGACTCTACACATCCATATAATGCTTTCTTAAGTTTAACTACTACAGTTCCTTTCTCATTTACATACTTCTGATAAGACTTGTCGATGCTAACTAATATGTTAGTCAAATATTTATTCAGCCTCATCAGCACTGCATGGTCACCATCTAATGGCATATCACTGTTCAGGAATGCACCAGGAAAATCGATCGTAGCGACCGCTCGATTTTCACTAGCACCACTAGCGTATTTATTGTTGCTGCAATTGCTGCTAGTGGTGCTAACAGTTGGTGATGAACCGTTATCATATATATTTCTATCTTGTAAATGACCTCCTGCTACAAGTCTAGATTTTAGCTTGTCAAATTTACCATCTGCTGTATACTTATCTTTTAAAAACATACTGCTGGTTATGATACTTTTCCTCTGATTGTAACTAAGACTGTTGAGGTGAACTCCCTCCCACACATCCTTATCACACATCTGTTGTAACTCTTTTCTGATGGAATCTACGGCTATTTCACCTAATTTCTGTACTCCCTCTGTTACGGTCATGTTCATCATGTACTTACACATAACTGAATCTTTGTAGCTAGGTATACTTAAACCTACTAATCTCTTGATCCATCTACCTGGCTGATGGTTTCTAGCACTACGTCTGGGTTGTATATCTAGAACTATCTCTGACTTGCTATTTTCTGTGGTGGGGGTATCTACCTCATCATCACTGTCTACACCCAATATAACATTCATTTTAATGCATCGGGGTCAGTTGGTGTATCGTCATACACTACATCCTCTCCTTCATTAACGTATACATCATTTGGTATGTATTCTGTTAATTGCTCGAACTCTGATTCGTAAGCTACATCAGAATTGCCATCGTATGAGTCAAAATTATTTGCTATCTCATGATGCACGAATTCATCTTCTGT
>JAYUJX010000567.1:0-1069 GCA_043764955.1 Polaromonas sp. | reverse complement strand
GCTCTGGGCCGAATGCATCGCTGGCAATGGTGACCATGCTGCCCAAAGAAATGCCATGCTCGTCTTGAAAAACTGAATTTAAGGAGTCATTTTTGACATCAGCCGGCGTATTACTTGCACAGACAGCTATTGAATCTATAGCATTTGATTTATGCATGGTGCCAGAGCCAATCGCGGCCATGCGGTCCATCCACGCCAGTACCGCAGGTGTTGCATCCAAAATACCGGCCATGGCAGAGGTGCAAAAGCGCGTGAACCACAGCGGGTGGTAGACCGCAAAGTCAGCAATGCAGGGCACGTCACCCAACAAAAAGGGATGTTCTTCCAACATATGGCTGATGCGGCGCAGGTAGGATTTATAACTGGCAGCAGCATCCACTGGCGGGAGGCGAGGCACACCAACGCGCATCTTGGCACGGTCATCACCAAACGCTTTAGCCACGGCCATATTTTCTGGTTTACTGTCTGGTTGATTTAAGCCAAACATCTGCGCAGACCCTGCAGGGCTGAAATTGTAGGCCATGGCCGCCCAAAACAGCGTCGTATCTGCCCATTGTGCCAAGATCCGCGCAACACCTTTTTGATGGGTCGGGTAAAGTGTAGGTGTAGGGTGTAATTGCTCCAGCACGTCACAAATCAAGGCGCTGTCACAATAAATATCAGCACCAATCTGCATGAAAGGCGTCTTGCGGTAACCGCCCGTCAAAGCCACGACTTCAGGTTTGGGCATAATCATGGGAATCACCACCGACTGCCAGCTTAGGTTTTTATATCCCAGTATCAATCGTACTTTTTCGGAAAAGGGCGATGTGGGGTAGTGGTGCAGGATGATGTCGGACATGCGAATCTCGTTTTAAAAAATTTGCTTTAAACCAGTTTTACCAACTGTTTGCCGAAGTTCTTTCCGCTCAATAACCCCAAAAATGCCTCGGGTGCTGACTCAATGCCCTGTGCGATGGATTCACGGAATTTAAGTTTGCCTGTAGCCACCAAGCCACCTAATTCTTTAAGTGCTTCTGGCCAGTGTTCCATGTGCTCGGAAACAATGAAGCCCTGCATCAGCAAGCGA
>JAYUJX010000566.1:0-1071 GCA_043764955.1 Polaromonas sp. | reverse complement strand
ACTGCATGAAGGCGCGGACTTCGATGTCAACCCTTTCATGTTCTATATTTGACGCTGCCGCAGCCGCCTGCGCTGAAAATGCACGCGCTTCACGGCTTGACCTTGCTATTAATTGCATAGCTGGTAAGGCAACATATACGCCGGCTACACCTACATCTAACCTTAAATTTTTCAAGGTGATGTAATTTGGTGAGATTTGCAAAACAGTGTCGGTGCTGTCAAGCAACAAACCCAACCACTGCGCCCCATTGTCTAAAAACTGCGCCGCAATGATCTGCTGCGAACTGATACCCAATGCGCCAGCTACTTGCGCTAATTTGCTGGCACTGAGTGCGCTGCGTTTGAGCGCGGGCGCTGCAAAAGCCAAAGTAGAGGCATTTTGCTGAATTCGCACCAAGCCGATGGCAGATTCTTGAACAATCAAGCCTTGCTTTGCGGTGTTTTTAGGCTTGCCACCCGCCTCCAGCCATGCGTGGCACGACCCTAGCGTAGGGTGACCGGCGAAAGGTAGCTCAGAATCAGGCGTGAAAATGCGCACGCGGTAGTCCGCCTCTGGCTGGGTAGGCGGCAGCAAAAACGTGGTTTCGGACAGATTCGTCCAACGGGCAAACGTCGCCATCTCAGCATCGCTCAACCCCGCGCCATTCAGCACCACTGCAAGCGGATTGCCTAAATAGGGTGTGTCGGTGAAAACGTCAACTTGCTTGAATGGGCGGTTTTTCAGATAAGGATTGCCGCCCGTTCGCCCTGAGCCTGTCGAAGGGTTCTTCAAGACTTCGACAGTGCCTGTCCTGAGCCCGTCGAAGGGCTCAGTCCGAACGGTATTTTTTGAATCTATAACAATCACACCATGTTTTCACGAATCGTATCCGCCAGCGCCTTGATACCAATATTAATTTGATCGACCGATGCCGTCACAAAGCTCAACCGCAGCGTGCGCGGGTCGGCGTTGTCAGCGTAGAAAGGTGAACCTGGCACGAAGGCGACATTTTTATCGACCGCTTTGGGCAGCAGCGCCGCAGCGCTCATACCGGCAGGCAAACGCGCCCACAAGAACATGCCGCCGTCGGG
>JAYUJX010000565.1:0-1071 GCA_043764955.1 Polaromonas sp. | reverse complement strand
GTCATAGCCGTTTGCAGGGCTATGGAACCGATCAGGATAGTTTTTAATAGATTAGACATTCACCCAAGCTCCGGTTTTTTCTGAAGCAAACAAAGCATCAATGACTTTCATATTCAAAACTGCATCTTCCACACCATAAGGCAAAGTCATTTCGCCACGCACCACTTTTGAGAACGCATCGCCTTGCAAACCATACATATTGCAGGCAGGCACGGTGTGCTTTTGCATAGACGAGCCGTTCAAAGTGCTGCCATCATCCACAAAATAATCAGTTTCACCACCCAAAGGTGCGTTGAACGGGATTTGAATCTCAATGCGTTTTTTAGTTCCAACAACCTGTACCCGCTGGTGCGAAACGGATTGTGTGGAGACTGTGAAATCTAACCTTCTTCCATCGCCAAAATCAAGCAAAGCGCTGACGGTGCGATCGACTTTGAAATCAGGGTCGCGGTCAACCAAGGCGATCACGCGTTTTGGTTCAGCATCAAACAAAAACCGACCAATCACAATGGGGTAGCAGCCAATGTCATACAACGCTCCACCGCCAATTTCATACTTGTTGCGGATGTTGTTGGTATCACGGTTGAAATATGAAAAGAACGCCTGCACAGTGCGCAAATCCCCCAGTTCGCCAGCACGTACACGCTCGCGCACTTGCAGCCACTGCGGGTGAAAGCGCACCATGAAGGCTTCCATGATATGTACTTTGTCAGCCACTTCGCGCAACTGCGCAGCTTCATTGGCGTTGATGGCAAACGGTTTTTCGCAGAGCACATGCTTACCAGCTCGCGCTGCTTGTAGCGTTAACGGCACATGCAAATCATTCGGCAGTGGGTTATAGATGGCTTCAATCTCAGGGTCAGCCAACAAGTCCTCATACGAGCCGTAAGCCTCAGGAATGCCCAGCTTAGCCGCCCATTCATCTGCTTTGCCGGGCGCGCGCGAGGCGATAGCTCGCACATCGCAAAACTCGCTTTGCTGCATAGCAGGGATAACTTTCTCCCAACCAATTTTGGCGGTACTAAGAATACCCCATACTACTTTTTTCATAGCTATAACCTTAATAAATGC
>JAYUJX010000564.1:0-3902 GCA_043764955.1 Polaromonas sp. | reverse complement strand
AACACGATGCGATTGACTGAAGGTGATCATCCGAATATGCCTGAGCAATAAAACCAAGCAGTGTGAATTTGTGTTGCGCGTCGAAGGCAACACTGGCGGAACTACCGAATCCATAGATATGGACAAGTCCATTGCGATTGCTAACTTTTGCAATTGACGCTACCGCCATTTCCAATTGCGATACATTGAGTTGACTTTGCAGTAATTTCATCGAAGCCATAGCACCATCTACACTTTTAAAGAATACTTGTTGCACACTATCGTGTGGATCAACGAATTCGTATAAATTTGAAATTCCTTCATATTGACAATTCAATATCTTGAATTTCAGATCCAACAAACCAGCATATCCGATATTGCGGCAAAAGCGCACTACGGTTGGTGGACTTGTATGGGTCAATCGAGCGATGTCTCCAATCGTAAGATGTGCAAACTTGTTTAGATTTGTAATGCATAGTCGAGCAACTCTAGCTTCACTACGACAAAGTGCTGGTATTGCAGCTTTAATTCGTGCTGCTAAATCCACTTTTTAGAGTTTCTAAATATACAAAGCATTAACTTTATGACAAGATTCGATCGCCAAGCGGTTTATTCAACCAAAGAGAAAGCACCTTAACCACATAGTTGTGATCTTCACGTTGTGGCAAACCGGAAATGGTTGCTACACCTATGCAACCAACACCCTGAACACGAATTGGAAAACTTCCACCATGAGATGCAAAATCTCTTGAGTTAAGTCCCATCTTCGATTCAAGTGAATCTTGCTCTTGTTTCAAAGATAGACCAACCGCGTATGAGCTCTGATGCATTAATTCAACTGTATTTCTTTTTCGACGAGCCCAATCGGCATTGCTTGGCGTAGTTCCAAACATGGCATAAAAGAAAACCGTTTTACGATTCAGTCGTATCTCAATGGTTACTGCCACTTTATTGGTTTCACAAAGCTCTTTAAGTTTTAAACCAATTGCCCATGCCGTAGATTGATCGAATTGAGAAAATTGCAAAATCTCTTCTTGCTGAGCGATGACTTTCAAGTCTTGATCAATGTTTGAATCTGAATTCATAATTTGTTATTTAAAGGATCAAAAATGCTCTGAAATCATTGATATTGGTATATGTTGGTCCCGTGTGTACCAAGCATGAGGCCGCATCTAAAAAGCTAGCGCTGTCATTGTTGTCTAGCGACTGTATCCCTGATAACCCGTGAAGTGCCCCATTTTTGATAGTTTGTGAATCCATCCATGCCCCAGCTGCTTTTGCGCTTCCATCAAGCCCATCAGTGCCTGCAGAAATTGCACTAATTCGTTCAGCACCAATTTGCCCTTTCAAGGCAAGTGCTGCTGCCAAAACAAATTCTGTGTTACGACCACCTCTGCCTTTACCTCGGACAGTCACCGTAGCTTCGCCGCCGGAAATCAACACACACGGCGTCTTAAACGGTACGTTCCGTTGTGCGACGCTTAAAGCAATTGCCGCATGCGCTTTTGCTAAATCGCGAGCCTCACCCTCCATAGCGTCAGAAAGAATGTGACTCCTTAAACCGAGCGAAGATGCATGTACATTTGCAGCTTGCATACCATTCCAAGCACTTGCAACAATAACGTGTTTGTTGCCTTGCAACCTTTTGTCATTAGGTTTGACAGACTCCCAACGTCCGTCTGAAAGCGCATTTTGAACAACTGAACTCACTCTGATTTTGTAGCGTTGCAATATTGCAAGTGCATCAGCACAAGTTGTTTTATCGGGCAACGTAGGACCAGACGCGATTAACGCGGGATCATCACCTGGGATATCCGAAATTAGTAGGGTTACCAACTTAGCGGGGTATGCCTGTGCAGCTAAACGACCTCCTTTGATTGCCGATAAATGTCGCCTCACCGTGTTGATTTCTGATATGGATGCTCCTAACACGAGAAGTTCGCGCGTGATGCTCTGTTTCTCCTCTAGCGATAGCCCATAAGCAGGTTTTGCGCAAAGAGAAGATCCACCTCCTGAAATCACAGCGATCACCAAATCTTCTGCCGTCAAGCCGGTAACCGACTCCAAAAGCGCTTCTGCGCCTTTGACACTGTTCGTGTCAGGAATCGGATGACTGCCCGTAAGAATGTTAATTTTATTCAATGGGCGCGTAGCACCTTCTGGCACGACAACGACGCCACTCAGCGGTCCTTCCCAATTGTTCTCTATGGCCAGTGCCATTTCAGCAGCAGCTTTTCCAACACCAACGACAATCGTCCTCCCCTTAGGCTTAGAAGGCAAGTGTGGGGGAATGACAATAAGAGGGTTTGCAGCCTCTAGTGCAGCACTGTAAAGCTGCATTAGTATATCTTTGGGGACTAGTTTGCTCACTATGCTTACTTTCTCTAAGTAAATTAGTCTAATGTGTAGTCAATCACCAGCACATCTTCCAAGCAAAGTTTTAAACGGGTTACAAAGGCCTGATGCTGTTCATGCGGCAGATATGCATCGCGCGCGGATGCATCAATAAAGGTCATCACAAAAGCATGTGTGAACCCTTTGCTTAAGCCTTCAGGGCTGACATTCTGACCAGCCTCAAAAGCGGTGATGCCGGAAATTATGGACGGTAGTGCCGCGAAGGCTTGCGAAATTTCGGCAACCATCTGCTTGCTTGTTGTATCAGTGAACTTCACTAAGACAATATGTTTGATAGGATTTGTTATTTGCATCATTTTAAATTCCACACTGTACTGAAAGTAGCTGCCGCATACGAGTCAACGCCAAATCTGGATGAGACAACACGCCACTGGCATCAGCCAACTCAAAAACTTTAGCATAATGCGCAATTCCGCGAGAAGCCTGCGCACCAGCAGCCATAGAGAAATGTTTTTGATGACCATTCAACCAAGCTAGGAAAACAACGCCAGCTTTGTAATGGCGTGTCGGCGCTCGGAAAATTTCGCGGGACAATGCTACTGTCGGATCGAGTAGCTCGTGATAGCGTTTCGTATTTCCTTGCGCAAGTTCCCCAAGAGCGACAGCTGCAACAGATGCAATCGGATCAAAGATACCCAGTAATCCGTGAGAGTAACCTTCGTCGTCACCAGCAATCAGTTCAGAATAGTTGAAATCATCGCCTGTATACATCTTGATGCCCTCTGGCAATCTGCGTCTAAGTTCTATTTCCCATTTGGCTTCTAACAATGACACCTTGATGCCTTCGACCTTGGAGGAGTTTGTTCGAATCAGTTCTGTCACTGTATCTAATGCTGTCGGTATATCGCTACTACCCCAGTAGCCTTTAAGCGCAGGATCAAACATCTCACCTAGCCAATGAAGAATGACGGGCTTATCACTGTCTTGTAGCAACCGTCCGTACAACCTATGGTAATCATCTGCTGTATTTGCTGCTTTGGCCATCGCTCTACTAGCCATCAAAATCGCAGTTCCGTTCTCCCTTTGCACGACATCAAACTGCTCTCGGTACGCAGCCTCTACAGCTTCCATTGAAACATCAGCTCCAACTGCTAACTGGTCTGTGCCTACGCCGCAGGCAAGGTCGGCTCCCGGCACAGACTTAGCATGACGAATAGAACGCTGAATCAGTTCGCGAGCTATAGTCCAATCTACGCCCATACCGCGCTGCGCAGTGTCCATTGCTTCAGCTACCTTGAAGCCCAAACGATATAGATGGTCACGAAACGCGAGTGTGGTGTCCCAGTCCACGGCGGGGGAAGCGTCAAACGGGTCTTGCGTTGCAGTTGGGTTGATCACCACATGGGAAGCAGCATAAACAACACGATTAAATTTACCAACAGAACCGGATGGAGTTATAGGTTGTGCTTGAACGGTGTACGACTTGAGGCTACCGTCTGACTGAGGAAGTTGAATTGAATTTGACATGTTTAAGACGTATTTCTCTAAATTTTCCCAAGAATATGGTC
>JAYUJX010000563.1:0-3906 GCA_043764955.1 Polaromonas sp. | reverse complement strand
CACGAATTGCCTCTATCGCATAGCTGGGCAAAGCAGCCGCCAAATCGACCAACTTCACGCCTGGTTTGTAAGAGGGCTCGACACTGCCCAGCGCGGTTGAAGCCATGCCTTTGACAAAATCACCCACCAATTGTCCAGGGGCTTCGTAGGTGCTGCCGCCCAAAATATAAGCGGCGGACTCTAGTGTGCGCTGCAGTTCAATGCCCGCCAAAGGATGTTTGGATGGAAAATCTTCAGGTGTGATGCCGACCACAATACCAGCATTAGCATTGCGCTCGTTGCGCGAGTACTGGCTCATGCCGTTGGTCACAACGCGCCCCACTTCGCTGGTCGCCGCAACCACCGTGCCGCCTGGGCACATGCAAAAGCTGTAGACCGCGCGGCCATTTTTAGCGTGGTGCACCAGTTTGTAATCAGCCGCTCCCAACAAAGGATGTCCCGCATGCCGCCCCCAACGGGCGCGGTCTATCAAGCTTTGCGGGTGCTCTATGCGAAAACCGATAGAAAAGGGTTTGGCTTCGACGTAAACGCCGCGTTCGTACAACATGGCAAAGGTATCGCGCGAGCTGTGCCCCAGCGCCAACACGGCTTGCTGGGTCGCAAGCTCGTAGGATTGTTGTGTTGCCACATCTAGAACCGTCAAACCTTGCAATTCACGCCCGAGAGGACCATCCACGATGTTCACATCCGTCACCCGCTGCTCAAACCGAACCTCGCCACCCAAGGCGATAATTTGCTCGCGCAAGTGCTCCACCACCTTGACCAGTTTGAACGTGCCAATGTGCGGATGTGCATCGACCAAAATCTCCTCAGGCGCGCCGGCTTTGACAAACTCCTGCATCACCTTGCGCCCCAGATAGCGCAGGTCTTTGATCTGGCTGTAGAGTTTGCCGTCTGAAAACGTCCCCGCACCGCCTTCGCCAAACTGCACATTGCTTTCAGGGTGCAGCTGGTTTTTGCGCCATAAATTCCACGTGTCTTTGGTGCGTTCACGCACTTTTTTGCCGCGTTCTAAAACAATCGGTTTGAAACCCATTTGCGCCAATACCAAGGCCGCGAAAATACCACAAGGCCCGAAACCAACTACAACTGGGCGATTTTTTAGTTGTGCAGGCGAGCATAAAGACGCTGACGCAACGGGCTTGTAAACCATGTCTGGCGTGGGACGGACATGCGGGTTGTTTTCAAACCGTTGCAACACGTCAGCTTCTAGTGCATCACTGCTTAGAGTCACATCGACGATATAAACCTGCAGCAAGTCCGCCTTGCGGGCGTCAAAGCTGAGTTTAAATATCTGGACATATGCCAGCTCGTCAGCTTGAATGCCCAAAGTTTGCACCACCGCCTCGGCGATGGCGGTATCAGGCTGCTTGCTTCCTGGAAGATCGAGGGGAAGTTTTATTTCTGTGAGTCGGATCATGTGGCAAAGTCTTTGGCTTGTAGTTATCAAGCAGGACGGAAAATGAGAAAAGCGGGGAAATGAGGTGATTATGTCGGCAAGAAGCCTTCAATCGACAAATAGCGCTCACCCGTGTCGTAGTTAAAACCCAGCACGGTCGCGCCAGCGGGCAAATCCGGTAGCTTTTGCGCAATCGCGGCCAAGGTTGCACCTGACGAAATACCAACCAAAATGCCTTCTTCAGCAGCGCAACGGCGTGCCATTTCGCGGGCGGGCTCAGCTTCGACCTGAATCACGCCATCGAGCAAATCAGTGTGGAGGTTTTTAGGGATGAAACCTGCGCCAATGCCCTGAATCGGGTGAGGAGACGGCGAGCCGCCTGAAATCACAGGGGAAGCAGCAGGTTCTACCGCAAAAACTTTGAGATTGGGCCATTTGGCTTTGAGCACTTGCGCGCAACCAGTGAGGTGTCCACCCGTACCCACACCGGTGATCAGCGCATCGATGCCATTGGGAAAATCCACCAAAATTTCTAATGCAGTCGTGCGAACATGCGCGTCGATATTGGCTTGGTTTTCAAACTGCTGTGGAATCCATGCATTCGGCGTGGCTGCGGCCAGCTCTTGCGCACGTGCAATCGCACCTTTCATGCCTTTTTCGCGCGGCGTCAAATCAAAACTCGCTCCATAAGCCAGCATCAAACGGCGGCGTTCAATCGACATGCTGTCTGGCATCACCAAAATCAATTTATAGCCTTTGACTGCAGCTACCATCGCCAAACCCACGCCCGTGTTGCCAGACGTTGGCTCGATGATGGTGGAACCCGCCTTCAACTCGCCGCTTTTCTCGGCCGCTTCAACCATGGACAACGCAATGCGGTCTTTGATCGAGCCACCAGGGTTGCTGCGCTCGGACTTGATCCAGACATTGTGATTTGCACCAAACAAGCGGTTGATACGTACATGCGGCGTGTTGCCAATGGTCTGCAGAATGTTGTCAGCTTTCATTTGTTTTCCTTAGGTTTATATTTTCAAAGCGATGCTGGGTTCAATGATCGAATATGCTCCACATGCGCCAATAGCGAGCGTTTCGCTACGGGCCACAAATGATGGGGAACATCATCGTACGCTTTTGCCACCCAATCGTCCAAAGTCCCGTCAGGATGGGCTTGCATGACACCAGCAATTTTCTCCCCGCGCCCTAGCCTGTGAGCTTTGAGGTGCGCGATAACACGCTCTGCATGGTCTAAAACGTAGCCATGGGCGGGCAAAATCTGCGTGATGTCATATTTTTGACACAGCTCGGTGAGCCGGTCAAGCGAATCCAAATAGTCGCCCATATGCCCGTCTGGCGGATTGATCACCGTGGTGCTGCCGTTCAAGATATGGTCGCCGCTGAGCAGTAAACCGTCTTCTACCAAGGCGAGACACACATGGTTTTCGGCATGCCCAGGCGTAAAAATAACCTCCATTGTTGTGGCAAATTCGACCTCTAAATCAACCTCTAAATCACTATCCAGTCGGCGAGATACAAGCCTAAGCTGCTCTTTATTTTGTAGCGTTTTATCGGGTGCAAAGTATGCATTGCTGCTGGCATGTGCGCCACTGGGCAGGCCGTAGATCAAGGGTTTTGTCTGGCACAGCGCCTGCAAGGGCTTGGCACCGGGCGAATGGTCGGCGTGGGAGTGTGTGCACACGATCATACGAATATCACCCTGCGTCGCATCAAACAAGCGTTGAATATGCGCAGCATCGTTCGGCCCCGGATCGACCACGATATATCCTGTGGCTTCAGTGCCGATGATGTAGCTGTTCGTCCCCGGCCCGGTCATCATGCCCGGATTGGGCGCGGTTAGACGCATCACGTTTTTCAGCAAAGGCACTGGTTTGTCGTGCTGCCACGGCACGGTGGCCAGCAAAGTATGCTCATCCGAGCTTGAATAGATTGTTTGGTTTTCTCTTGCCATAACGCCATTATTGACCAAGTTACAATCGTTTTTACGAGTATTGAATATCGAAAGAACATGAAGGCAGCACGATGAAAGCAGTTATTCTGGCAGGTGGCTTAGGCACACGCATCAGCGAAGAGTCCACAACGCGTCCGAAACCGATGATTGAGATTGGTGGCAAGCCCATGTTGTGGCACATCATGAAAACCTACTCGGCGCATGGCATCAACGACTTTGTGATCTGCTGCGGCTACAAAGGCTACGTCATCAAAGAGTATTTTGCGAACTACTTTTTGCACATGTCAGACGTCACCTTTGACATGGCCGCCAACAAAATGGAAGTCCACCAGCGCTCTGCTGAGCCCTGGAAAGTCACCTTGGTAGACACCGGCGAGAGCACCATGACAGGTGGCCGCCTGCGACGCGTGGCGGAGTATTTGAAGGACGAAGAAGCTTTTTGCTTCACCTACGGCGACGGTGTATCTGATATCAACATCACAGCGCAGCTGGCGTTTCACAAAGCCCACGGCAAACAAGCCACCATCACCTCCATCACCCC
>JAYUJX010000562.1:0-3910 GCA_043764955.1 Polaromonas sp. | reverse complement strand
CAGTATGCGACCGCTGCCACAAATGCGCTGGCGGGAATGGTGAAAATCCACGCCCACACAATGTTGCCAGCCACGCCCCAGCGCACAGCACTGGCGCGCTGAACCGAACCGACACCAACTATAGAGCCAGTAATCGTGTGCGTGGTTGATACGGGAACGCCCATAAAAGTGTTTAAAAACAAGGTGATAGCGCCAGCACCCTCAGCACAAAAACCACCGACTGGCTTGAGCTTGGTGATCTTTTGTCCCATTGTTTTCACAATACGCCAGCCACCAAACATGGTACCTGCACCAATAGCGCAGTAGGCACAAACCGCTACCCACATCGGTGGCGATGTGTCACCAGCGGCTGAGTAGCCCGTGGCAATCAACAGCATCCAAATGATCCCGATGGTCTTTTGCGCATCGTTACCGCCATGTCCCAAGCTAAATGCTGCAGCTGAAAGCAGCTGCAGGCGTCTGAAAATACGATCAACTTTAGACGGTGCTGTTTTGCGGCAAATCCATGCAACTGCCACCATCAGCAGTGAACCAAGCACAAAACCCAATATCGGGGACACAAAAATAAAAATGACGATTTTGATGATACCGCTCGAAATCACAGCACCAGCTCCCGCTTTGGTGACCGCTGCGCCAATGATGCCCCCCGCTAAGGCGTGGGAAGAGCTGCTTGGAATGCCGTAATACCAAGTGATGGTGTTCCAAGTGATACCGCCAATCAGCGCACCAAACACCACATGAATGTCAACAATGGCAGGGTTCACGAGTCCTTTGCCCATAGTTGCAGCAACGGCAAAACCGAACACAAAAATAGCGATAGCATTAAAAAATGCAGCAAAAACAACAGCTTGGCCAGGTTTTAGAACACCGGTGGAGACGACCGTGGCAATCGAATTGGCCGCGTCATGAAAGCCATTCATAAAGTCGAATGCCAATGCCAGCAGCACCAGCATGGCGACTATCCAAAACGCGGTTTGGGCTTGCATTAAGAGTTCTCCAGAATGATGCCTTCAATCAAGTTCGCCACGTCTTCGCACTTGTCGGTAATCGTCTCAAGCAGCTCGTAAATGGCTTTGAGTTTGATAACTTCACGCACATCCGGCTCTTCGCGAAACAGCTTGCTCATGGCGCTGCGCATCACACGGTCAGCGTCTGATTCGAGTTTGTCAATTTCTTCGCAGGTTTTCAGCGCGGTTTCAGCGGTTGCTGGGTCGGCAATGCTGCCTAGCAAATACACGGCGTCTTTGAGGCGGTCAATACATTTCACGCTGATGTCTGTGAGGCGTTTGATGTCCGGCGTCATCTCGCGCACGTCGTACAAAGCCATGGTTTCGGCAGAATCTTGCAGCAAATCTGCTACATCGTCCATGGTGTTGATGAGTTTATGGATGTGTTCACGGTCAATTGGCGTGATGAATGTCTTGTGCAGCAATTGGTTCACATCACGAGTCACACGGTCAGCAGCGCGCTCAGCGTTGTCAACATCGCGGTTGTATTGCTCACGCAGGTGTGGGTCGTTGTAGTTGTCTACCAGATGCGAAAAAGCACGTGCCGCCTCGACTGTACGGTCCGCGTGCTGGTTAAACATTTCAAAAAAGTTGCCTTCGCGGGGCAGTAATTTGCCGAAGAACATGGAAGCCTCCCGTGGGATATATTTCTATTGCGTGTCAAAAAAATGACGGTTTGATGACTCCGAGGAGTTTAACCGCGAGTTAAACCAAGCTAATAGATTTAAATTTAAAATGCAAAAAAAAACCGCACAACGCAAAAGTTGTACGGTTTTTAGTGGTGCCGGAGGCCGGAATCGAACCGGCACGGGTGTTACCCCGCGGGATTTTGAGTCCCGTGCGTCTACCAATTTCACCACTCCGGCAATTGGAATCTGTGTAGCCTCGGATTATGACACATTTTATGGCATATTATTGGCATGAACTATTTAACTATTGAAGATGTCATCGGTAAAACACCTTTAGTTGCCTTGCAACGCATAGGTGCAGCAGAAAATAAGCTGAGAAACAATGTTGTTTTGGGTAAATTAGAGGGTAACAACCCTGCTGGCTCGGTGAAAGACAGAGCGGCTATGTCGATGATCAAACGTGCTGAAGAGCGAGGGCAGATCAAACCTGGGGATAAACTGATTGAGGCAACCTCTGGCAACACGGGGATTGCTTTGGCGATGGCAGCCGCAATCAGAGGCTACAACATGGTACTGATCATGCCAGAAGACCTGTCTATCGAACGGGTGCAAACTATGAAAGCCTTCGGCGCAGAGCTGATTTTGACACCCAAAAGCGGCGGTATGGAATACGCCCGCGACTTGGCTGAGCAAATGCAAGCGGAGGGCAAAGGCCTGGTACTAGACCAGTTCGCCAACCATGACAACCCGCGTAGCCATTATGAGACCACAGGCCCCGAATTATGGTCAGACACCCATGGGGAAATCACCCACTTCGTCAGCGCTATGGGGACAACAGGAACGATCACGGGCGTGTCCAGATTTTTGAAAGAAAAAAATCCAAACATCAAAATCATCGGTGCTCAGCCATCCGAAGGTTCCCGCATTCCCGGTATAAGAAAGTGGCCGACGGAATATTTGCCTAAAATTTATGATGCCACTTATGTCGATGAATTGGTGTTGGTCAGCCAAAGCGATGCAGAAGATATGTGCCGTCAATTAGCCAAAGACGAGGGTATTTTTTGTGGTATCTCTGCGGCGGGTGCATGCTGGGTGGCGCAGCAAATTACAAAGACTGTAGAAGATGCGACGATTGCTTTTATAGTCTGCGATCGGGGTGACAGGTACTTGTCCACGGGTGTATTTCCCGCTTAAATCCAGTTTTTAAATCGACTTAAGGGCGCAAAGAAGATGTCAGTTTCAGATTTTGTAGCGAGTATCACGCCGCGCATTGCTAAAGATTCTGCCCAAGAAATCGCAACAAGTTTAGATTTACGCAACCCGCCAGCAGCTTTTTATAGCAACCCCTACCCTGTTTATGCTGCATTGAGAGAGCACGAGCCGGTTCGATACATGCCAGATGGCTCGGTGTTGATCACGCGCTACAAAGATTTGATTCAAGTTTATAAAGATGCGCATACGTTTAGCTCGGACAAAAAAATTGAGTTCACACCAAAGTTTGGTGATGCACCGCATTTATTGGAACATCACACCACAAGTTTGATTTTTAACGATCCGCCGCTGCACACGCAAGTCCGGCAAATCATGATGGGTGCTTTGACACGGCGCGCGATTGACCAAATGGAAAGCAGTTTGACAGAGCTTGTAGCCAAACTGGCCGATCATATTGAAACGCAGGGTGGCGGTGATTTAATCGAGGATTTTGCTGCCGCTATACCGATTGAAGTTATTGGTAATTTGCTGAATATTCCACATGATGAGCGCGGACCGCTCAGGGATTGGTCGCTCGGTATTTTGGGTGCGTTGGAGCCCAAGATATCTAACGACCAAGCGCAGCGCGGAAATACAGCTGTTGCCGAGTTCCTAGAGTACTTGAAGGTTTTGGTGGCAGACAGACGAGCGCATCCTGGAAATCCTGAAAGCGATGTGTTGACGCGTTTGATTCAAGGTGAACGCAGTGACAACGGTGAACGATTGAGTGAGAACGAGTTACTGCACAACTGCATCTTTATTTTGAATGCAGGACATGAGACCACGACGAATTTAATTGGCAATGCCTTGGTTGCCCTGCAAGAATGGCCAGAGCAAAAAGAACTGCTAATAAAACGGATAAGAGAATCACAGCACGATAAAGCTGCATTGGATGATGTGCTGAATACTGCTGTAGATGAGTTTTTGCGGTTTGAATCATCTAACCAGTTGGGAAACCGACGTGCAACGATTGATTGCAGTGTTGGCAATGTGTCTTTGCCCAAAGGGACGTTGATCACACTT
>JAYUJX010000561.1:0-3915 GCA_043764955.1 Polaromonas sp. | reverse complement strand
AGGGCGCTTTCAGCATCGAGGCCACGTGCGAATGGACTGAGCCCATGTAGATCACGCTGCCGCCGCGCTTGCCGGCGTACATGTGCGGCAGACAGGCTTTGGTGGTCAAAAACGCACCGTCCAGATGGATGGCCAGCATCTTGCGCCACTCGGCCAGGCCGAATTCTTCAATCGGATGCACGATCTGGATGCCCGCGTTGCTGACCAGAATGTCCACCGTTCCCCAAGCCGCCACAACGGCAGCAACACCCGCGTTCACCTGCGCCTCGTCCGTCACATCCATCGCCACACCCATGACTTGAAAACCAAGGGCACGCATCTCGGCTGCTGCTGTTTCAGCGGCGTCTTTGTTCAAATCGGCAATCGCCACTTTGGCACCTTCTTTGGCATAGGTGATGGCAATTTCTTTGCCAATCCCGCTGGCCGCGCCGGTGACGATGGCGATTTTGTTTTTTAACTTCATATGCAAACTCTTTTCATAACGATAAATTAGCCTAAACAGCCATAACTTTAGCGCATTCAAGCACGGCTTTGCTGACGCTATTTTGTTTGATAAGATGCTTTGATGCAGCTTCCTTCCCATTTTTGGTCAGATTTAACCACGCGCCATTTTGCCCAATTGGCCGCAAGCCAAGATATCGTGCAGGTTGTTGCGGTGCTGCCTGTTGCCGCTACCGAGCAACATGGCCCGCATTTGCCGGTGAGCGTGGATGCAACCTTGGTTGATGGTGTCGTCAACGCTTCCTTGCCCCATTTACCGGCCGATTTGCCCATTTTGTTTCTGCCTACGCAGCACATCGGCAAAAGCAACGAGCACATTCGTTTTCCGGGCACGTTGACGTTGTCTGCCCAAACCGTTATCAGCCTGTGGATGGACATTGGCGCTAGCGTGGCGCGCAGCGGCATCAAAAAGCTGGTGTTGCTGAACAGCCATGGCGGCCAAGCCAGCATCATGGACATCGTGGCGCGTGATTTACGCACCGAGCATGATTTGATCGTCTACTCTGCCAATTGGTACAACCTGCCCTTGGGTGAAGCGGTGATGGGGCTTTTCCCCGCTTCAGAGCACCGCTTTGGCATCCATGCGGGTGATATTGAAACCTCGATGATGCTGGCTTTGGAAGAAAAGTCGGGCATCAAAGGCATCGACATGTCGCAGGCGCAGCATTTCCGCAGCACCTCGCAAGACCGCGCTGCCAAATATCCCGTGCTGGGCAATGGCACCAGTGCCAAGCTGGGCTGGCAGATGCAAGACTACAACCTGCAAGGCGCGGCAGGCAACGCAGCTGCCGCAACAGCAGCCAAAGGCCATGCGCTTATCGATGCGGCAGGTTGGCAGCTGGCGAATTTGCTGAAAGAAGTCAGCGATTTATCCCTTTCGACCCTGAAACCAGCGCCGGAATTTCCTAAATAAGCTTGTGCTATCTTTCTAGTGGAGACCTTGTATGGACCATCTCAGCGGCCTTGATGCCACCTTTCTCTACTTGGAAACACCCGAGCAGCCCATGCATGTGGGCGGTTTGAATGTGTTTGAATTGCCGGCTGGTTACTCGGGTGATTTCGTCGACGACTTGCGTGCCCACATCACCCAGCGCATGCATTTAGCCCCGGTTTTCAGGCGCAAGTTGGTTAATATGCCGTTTGAGCTGGCCAACCCGATTTGGGCGCTGGACGACGACATGGACATGGAATACCACATCCGCAGTACCGTGCTGCCCAAGCCCGGCACCCGCGCGCAGTTGGACAAGCTGGTGGGCAGATTGCATTCCAGCTTGCTGGACCGCAGCCGCCCCCTGTGGGAGTTTTACGTGATTGAAGGGGTCGAATCGCCCAAAGATGCACCCGCAGGCACGCGCCACATCGGTTTTTATTCCAAAGTTCACCACGCCGCGCTGGACGGTGCGGCGGGCGTCGCCTTGGCCACCGCCATCATGGACGTGACGGCCATTCCCCGCGCGGTGCGCCCAGCACCGAATCGCCGCGCGATGGCGACCGATAATTTTGGCATTGCCGAACTGGCCGTCGCTGGCATCAAAAATACCGCTGTGCAAAGCGCCAAACTGGCTAAAAACTTGCCCGGCTTGGCGCGTGCCGCCTACAGCATGCTGCGTCCGCCTAAAAGCGAAGAACCTAGCTTGGGCGTCGCCGGTTTAGAGCTGGTTGATAGCCCGCAAAAAAACCGCTGGTTTGCGCCTAAAACGCCCATCAACGTCAGCATCACCAATCAGCGCAGTTTTTCCAGTCTGTCGTTTCCCCTGGCAGGCATCAAATACATCGCCAAAGGCAATGGCGTGACGCTGAACGACGTGGTCATGGGTATTTGCTCAGGCGCATTGCGCCGCTACTTGGCCGATTTGCACTGCACGCCCGAATATGCGCTGCTCGCCGCCGTGCCCGTGAGCCTGCGCGAAGCGGGTAACACCGATATGAACACGCAGGCTTCGATGATTCGCATCAGCCTAGCAAGCACCATCGCAGACCCCAAAGCCCGTTTGCTGGCTATTAACCAGGCCAGCAAAGCCGCCAAAGCCGCGTCCGCCAACATGAACGCGGTCATGCCGACCGACTTTCCCTCGCTCGGCGTGCCGTGGATTTTGAGCGGGTTGGCCGCTCTGTTTGGCCGCTCCAAGCTGGCCAACAACATGCCGCCGCTGGCCAATTTGGCTATTTCCAACGTGCCTGGGCCCCATATGGCGCTGTATTTGGCGGGTGCCAAAATGCTCACCTATTACCCTGTTTCCATCGTCACCCACAGTTTGGCGTTGAACGTGACGGTGCAAAGCTACAACGGCTCGCTAGATTTCGGCTTGATCGCCTGCCGCAAAGCCATGCCTGATTTGCCTGAGCTGGCCAAGTACATGCAAAAAACGTTTGATGAGATGTTGGCCTTTACCCCAGCCGTTGTCGCAGCCGCCGCGCCTGCAGTTGCTGAATCTAAAGCTGCAGTTAAACCTGTCGCCAAACCTACTGCGAAGAAGGTTGCGGCTAAAAAAGTAGCTACGAAGAAAGTTATTGCCAAAGCAGCGCCCGCCAAGAAAGCCGCAGCTAAGAAAGTGACTAAAAAAGCAGTTACATCCGCCACTAAATAATACGCCTATGATTAATACGCCTATGATGAGCCATCCATGCCTCTCATACGTCTCAACCTTAACACCAGCTACCCACTCCACAGCGTAGCCGCCACCCGCAGTATCGAGCAAGCCGCCGCCGCGCAGCTTGCGCCACATACCTTGATGCAACGCGCTGGTTTAGCCATCGCACGGCTAGCCTACGCCATCGCACCGCATGCGCAGACCATCTGGCTGGCTTGCGGCCCAGGTAACAATGGCGGCGATGGCCTGGAAGCTGCCATGCACTTGAAACAGTGGGGACGTAACCCCGTGGTGACTTGGCTGGGGGACGAAACCCGCTGTCCAGCCGATGCCCTTTTATCGCTGCACCGAGCGCGCCAAGTCGGCGTCACCTTTGTGTCAGAACCACCGACCGAGTACGACTTCGCCATCGATGCGCTCTTAGGCATCGGTCAAAGCAAACCCGTGGTTGGCGTGATGGCGGATTGGTTGCGCCACATGCAGCAAACCGCGCCTGCCATTCTCTGTGTTGATGTTCCCAGCGGCTTAAATGCCGATACTGGCAACTATGGTGAATCTGAAATTGCTATTAATAATATAGCTATTGAGGCAACAAATACGCCGGCTAAGAACCGAAATAGGTATCAAAATGCACCTGTTTTTTGCCTTTCCTTGCTCACTCTGAAGCCCGGCCTGTTCACGGCTCATGGCAAAGACGCAGCGGGCGAGGTTTGGTTCGATGATTTAGGCGTTGGTGCTGAAATCAACGCTTTTGGCGTTGAGCCTGAAATCAGCGCATCCGAGCCTCCTTCTGCCTGGCTTTTAGGCGCAGACCGCGCCAGTT
>JAYUJX010000560.1:0-1078 GCA_043764955.1 Polaromonas sp. | reverse complement strand
GTCGTTTGGCTGGTGTGGGTGCTGGGGCAGCAAACCGGTATTGACGGTGCGGGTGCGCTGTTGGCAATTTTGTTGATGCTGTGCATGTTGCTGTGGGCGCTGAGCTTGCACGGCAAGTCAAAGTTTTATTTTGCTATTATTTCAATAGCAGTATTGGCATATATTACGACGGCTATAGGTGTAAATATCATCAAAAATGCAGATATTCCAGCCGCTTCAGCACAAACTGGTGAAATAACGTATGAACGATGGCAAGCGTGGGAGCCAGGGCGGGTGGATCAACTTTTAGCCAAAGGGCAACCCGTGTTTGTCGATTTCACAGCCGCCTGGTGCGTGACTTGCCAATTCAACAAAAAATCAACGCTGTCCAATCCGGAATTGCTCGCTGAGTTTGATGCCAAAAAAGTGCAGCTGCTGCGTGCAGACTGGACGCGGCGCGACCCGG
The DNA here is from genome assembly GCA_043764955.1 of Polaromonas sp. Taxonomy (GTDB): domain Bacteria; phylum Pseudomonadota; class Gammaproteobacteria; order Burkholderiales; family Burkholderiaceae_C; genus Aalborgiella. The sequence continues at coordinate 633 of JAYUJX010000560.1, read as the reverse complement.
CCATAGGCGCGGCCTTGAAAGACTTGGGCCGCAGCGGCGTGCCGGTTTACGTGCTGTATGCGCCCGGCAAAGCACCACAGGTGTTGTCTGAAATCATCTCGGTGGACGATGTGAAAGCTGCTTTAGGAAAAATTTAAGAAAATTTAAAACGTTAAATAAATGCACATGAACCAACCCGACATCCTCCATATCCTCAAAGCCTGCAAAACCATCGCCGTGGTCGGTTTGTCACCCAAAGTCCACCGCGACAGCTACGAAGTGGCCGAGTACATGCAGTCGCAGGGCTATCGTATTATTCCTATCAACCCCGTGGCGGCGGCATCAAACACGCCGATTTTGGGCGAAAAGGTCTATGCCTCCCTGCTAGAGGCCGCCAAAGTCGAAAAAATCGACATGGTGGATTGCTTTCGCAACAGTGCCGATATTCCACCCATTGCCACGGAAGCAGTGCAGATCAAAGCCAAAGTGTTATGGATGCAGCTGGGCATTGACAATGCAGTGGCTAAAAGCGAGGCCGAGGCCGCAGGCTTGGCCGTGGTTGAAAACAGTTGTTTGTTGATTGAGCACAGACGCCTAAAACACCTGCTATAGCCTGAGATAATGAGGTTTATGCACGATTTCAGCCATCTCCAC
>JAYUJX010000559.1:0-1078 GCA_043764955.1 Polaromonas sp. | reverse complement strand
CCTAAGATCTCTGAAAAAGGACGCCCCGCCCCCCACCTGGTGGCTCTCCGTAGCCCCTTCGACCCCAAATATCAAATCGCTGCACCTTACGCAGTGATCTTCCGCTCCCACCTCATGGGCGGTGTACTCGGATATCCTAGCGTCCATGTCGTAACCCCACATGCACCCGATGTAAGTCATCCTGCTATCGATATCCCCTCGCCCCTACCCCCTGCCCGCCCAGAGCTTGACCCTCATGTCTTTGAGTAAGCTCTGGCACAATGGCAGCTTCACAGTTCCTTTGGGTCCCCCATCTTTTTTCGCTCGCAGCTCTGTAGTGCTCATGCGACATGCCGTCCGTGCCGCCGTCACTATCGCTGAGTCCAGGAATGCGGTTGACTGAAGCGCTGCCGCGAACTTCAGTCGGATACCTGCCGTCACAGAGGTGGCCTACTTTCCCCGCATACCCTCATCATAGCGTAGTTGGAGAAAGAGACCGACTATGGCCGGTTTGTCTTCCTCCAACCATTCTCTCAGTAGAGGGTCCTCTGTGTCGAGGTCCTCATACAGGAACCTGCACCACTTGAGCCAGTGCCCTTCGTACGCCTTGGCTGTCGCCGCGGTGACCGACTGCGCCACGAACGATCCCACTCCTGCCCTGCTCAGCTCAGGTAGCTGGCGCGGAAGTCCTAACACGGAATAAAGATAGGGGATTCCAGCAGGTGAGGGTACTGGAGCGATGCAGATGGATATAAGGCTATGGCCTCAACTATCTTATGCCAGAATGATATGAAGTCCACTTCATTTTCAAATGGTTCACTAGGGCGACAGCATTCTATAAGCTGCAGAACTCGACTGTCCCCCTCCAACTTCAGGTTCCTGACACCTTCCAACCCCAGCCCCAGCAGTACCCCTTCAACCGTCCTTCCCGACTCAGATATTCTGGACAGCTGGTCACAGCGAAAATTCTCTTCCCCCGAGATGTGCGTCGCCACTTTTGCTTCGATGCCGTACGACACACACACGAGGGTGTATACCATAGCAGCATTTGACACTTGACTCCCTCGGGTTCTCTCCTTTTGTGCCCATGTGAGTGCCG
>JAYUJX010000558.1:0-3917 GCA_043764955.1 Polaromonas sp. | reverse complement strand
GATTTGGCAACGGCATCAGACGAAACTGACATGCAAAAACGCGCCAAAATCAGGTTGGAACTGGCTGTCGGTTACTTAGAGCAAGGTCAAACAAATGTGGCACTTGATGAGGTAAAGCTTGCAATAGCCGCTGATCCGCGATCTGCAGAAGCATTCAGCCTGCGCGGGTTGATTTATATGCGGTTGAACGATTTTGGTTTGGCTCGTGAAAGCTTCAATCGCGGCATATTGCTGAATCCAAAAGACGGTAATATTTTGCACAACTTGGGTTGGCTGGCTTGTCAAGAAGCACGTTATCCAGAGGCGATAGTTAATTTTGACAAAGCTTTAACCGCGCCAAACTACGCAGGATCTGCGAAAACATACTTGGCAAAAGGTATTTGCTTGTTGCGTTCTGGAGATCCGAAACAGGCAGAGAATAATTTTTTACGCTCTTTTGAGCTAGATGCTAGCAACCCGATAGCCACTTTTAATTTGGCGAACTTGCTCTACAAACGCAACGATTTGGTGCGTTCCCAATTTTATATTCGTCGCTTAAATAACAACGATTATGTGAATGCTGAGTCGCTCTGGTTAGCTACTAAAATTGAAAAGAAATTGGGTAACACACAGGGAGTATTTCAGTTAAAAGATCGGCTGCGCAAACAATTTCCGACATCGCGTGAGTTTGGGTTGTTCGAGAGAGGCGCGTTTGATGAGTGAAAATTTAGTTATGCAAGATACATTATTGAATCAAGAAAATGCCGTTGCGGATTTGTCTGTTTCAGCGGGGCAAATGCTCAAACAAGCACGCGTAGATGCCGGGCTACACATAGCCGCATTGGCGGTCTCTTTGCGGGTGCCCGTGAAGCGCATTGAAGCGCTTGAAAATGGGCAAATGGACTTGTTGCCTGGCATGGTCTTTGTGCGTGCATTAACCTCTAGCATTTGCCAAACTCTGAAGATTGACGCATTACCTATTTTGGATAAATTGCCAAAAGCAGCCTTGCCTCGTTTGTACTATGATGATGTGGCAATCAATACGCCAATAGATGCAGCAAGTTCAGCTAAAAATACATGGGTGGCAGAGATCATCACCTCGCCTTTATTGCTTGGCGTTTTGTTTTTATGCGTGGCTGCAGCTGGTGTTTATTTTTGGCCCCAGAATGCTGCAGTGACAGTTTCACAAGTACCTGCAGCGCCTAAAGCTTTGCCTGAGCTAGGCGTCAGTCAAGCAAAAGAGGTGATCGTCGTCAATGAAAGTACACCAGCTTTAAGCGTGAACCTGGTAGTAGATCCCGCAGCAAATGCTGCAAATATAGCAAACAATGCTCCAATTGCTGAAGCTAACAATGCAACTCCTTCAATACTTTCAACGCCATCGGTTGTGACTGCTTCAGTGCCTGCGGACAGTGTTGTTACTTTCAAAGCAACGGGCGATACTTGGGTTGAAGTTAAAAGCGCTACGGGAAGCACGCTCTTTAAGAAGTTGCTCGTTGCAGGAGAGGCGGTAGGCACTTCTGGTGTTTTGCCGTTAACGGTTATTGTTGGTAGAGCAGATGCAACGCAAGTTGAAGTTCGTGGAAAGCCAGTTGATTTAATGTCTATTGCCAAAAACAATGTTGCTCGGTTCGAGGTGAAGTGATGGAGTCGTGTTTGCCAAATTTTGAGTCTATTCCTAGCGCTGCACCTGCTTCTAGGCACTCTAAGCAGGCCAATGTGGTTTGGGGTTCACGCGTTGTAACTGTCGGTGGCAATGCCCCGGTTCGAATTCAGTCCATGACCAATACGGACACAGTAGACGCTATCAGTACTGCCATTCAAATCAAAGAACTAGCATTAGCTGGATCTGAAATGGTGCGTATAACGGTCAATACGCCAGAAGCGGCCCAGCAAGTCCCGTACATACGCGAACAACTCGACCGTATGGGCATTGATGTGCCGTTGATTGGCGACTTTCATTACAACGGTCATCGGCTACTCACCGACTTTCCTGATTGCGCGCAAGCATTGTCAAAGTACCGAATCAATCCAGGTAATGTTGGCAAGGGCGATAAAAAAGACAAACAATTTGGTCAAATGATCGAAGCGGCCATTCGCTGGAACAAAGCCGTCCGTATTGGTGTGAATTGGGGTAGTTTGGACCAAGAGTTGTTGGCTAACTTGATGGATGCCAATGGGCAAAGAGTCGAGCCTTGGGATGTCAAGCAAGTGATGTACGAAGCGTTGGCGACTTCTGCCATTGATTCAGCAAAACTGGCTGAAAGTATGGGTTTGAGTGGCAATCAAATCATTTTGTCTTGCAAAGTCAGTGGCGTTCAAGATTTGATTTCTGTCTACCGTGGCTTGTCTAAGCGCTGCGACTATGCACTTCACCTCGGACTGACCGAGGCGGGCATGGGTACCAAAGGAACAGTTGCTTCTGCTACTGCCTTATCTATTTTGCTTCAAGAGGGCATAGGCGACACGATTCGCGTATCACTAACACCTCAACCTGGAGAGGCGCGCACGCAAGAGGTTTTAATCGCCTCTGAAATACTGCAATCTATTGGTTTGCGTAGTTTTGTGCCCAGCGTTACTGCATGTCCAGGTTGCGGACGTACCACAAGCTCAACCTTTCAAGAATTGACCAAACAGATTGATGATTTTTTGCGGGCGCAAATGCCCGTTTGGAAAAACCAATACCCTGGCGTTGAAAAAATGAAAGTAGCCGTGATGGGTTGCATTGTTAACGGTCCAGGCGAAAGCAAGCATGCAGATATTGGTATCAGCTTGCCCGGCACGGGCGAAGCGCCTGCTGCCCCTGTTTATATTGACGGTGAGAAAAGCGTGACTTTGCGTGGCGAAGGCATTGCGCAAGAGTTTCAAGTGATCGTAGAAAAATATATTGAAAACCGTTATGGCAAAAACTGACAAGCTAGTAGCCGTCAAAGGCATGAACGACATTCTGCCGCCTGAGTCCGCGCGTTGGGAGTGGTTTGAAGCGCATGTGCGTGATGTGATGGCTGGCAGCGCTTATCGCAATATTCGTACGCCTATTGTTGAACCTACAGCCTTGTTTGTGCGCGGTACGGGTGAAACGACTGATATTGTTGAAAAAGAGATGTACTCTTTTGAAGACCGGCTAAATGGCGAGCAGCTTACTTTGCGCCCTGAAAACACACCAGGCGTCGTTCGGGCAGCCATTGAGCACAATATCACCTACGAAGGTGGCAAGCGTCTGTATTACATGGGGCCGATGTTTAGACACGAGCGCCCGCAGCGTGGTCGTTATCGCCAGTTTTATCAGCTTGGCGCGGAGGCTTTAGGCTTTGCAGGGCCAGAGGTTGATGCTGAATTGATGTTGTTAGTCGATCAGATATTCAAGCGCGTCGGTATAAAAAATGTGCGTGTTGAAATAAACAGCCTCGGCATTCCTGCAGAACGCCAAACGCACCGCACAGCGCTGATCGCTTATTTCCAACAAAACGCTGAATTGCTAGATGCAGATGCGCAACGTCGCCTGTATACCAACCCTTTGCGCATCCTTGATACTAAAAACCCTGCCATGCAAGCCATGGTGCAAGCTGCGCCGCAACTGCTAAGCTTCTTGGGTGAAGCATCATTAAAGCATTTGGAAACTGTGCAACAGCTTCTCACTGCGTGCAACCTTCCTTGGACGGTCAATCCAAGATTGGTTCGTGGCCTAGATTACTACAGCCACACTGTTTTTGAGTTCATCACGACAGAGCTAGGCGCTCAAGGCACACTTTGCGGCGGCGGTCGCTACGACGGTTTGTTTGAAGTCCTTGGCGGCAAACCAACGCCAGCGGTCGGTTGGGGCATGGGCATCGAGCGCGTGCTGGAGCTGCTAAAAGAACAATCTATTGAAACCGCAAACACGGTTTTAGATGTTTACGCAATTGTTCCAGACTTGGCAGATTCGATGCGAGTTGCGC
>JAYUJX010000557.1:0-1079 GCA_043764955.1 Polaromonas sp. | reverse complement strand
AACTCTGTCATTGGAGGATGCAATACATCTTGCGTGGATTGCTGAGAGTCCAATTCCATAGGGGGATGCTTCAGTTGTAATTGATGCTGATCTTTCTCCTTGATTGGATGTTGGACTGACGCAGTCACACGTGGTATACCAGCAGTCTTAAGTGCTGGTATGAGAACATCACTGGCAAGAGGATGGTCTTGGAGCATTGGTGGAGCATTCATGGAGCTTGAAGTTCCAGGAGTCTCATAGTGTTCACTATCATCCTATGTCTTGATGATTTTCCTGCGTGCTGGACGTTTGGTACCGGTCTGAATTAGAGGCCTTCATCTACCTTGCCACTCATAACTAGGTGAGCTGTCCCTTTGCACACGCTTGAGACACTGAGAGCAGTGTGGTATCGTTCATTTGGTCAATGACAATAGTCTTGAGCATGAATGGTGGGAGTAGTCCAATCTCAGTAGGCTGGGCAGTCTCCCCGAAAGCCGCTGATACACTGCATGATGTAGGTCTATAGTCACGGAGACTGCTGCGTAATCGAGTACTAGATGTAGATGCACCACTGTCAATGACTGTCTTGTGACTTGTCTTCTTGAGTGACATGAATTTGCTGTCTTTGTCTGTTACTGTAAGTAAGTTGAGACTCTTTTTCTCAGCCAATGCTCTTACCTTTGCATGACGTGTGGCAGACACTGATTCCCTTGCTGGTGACTTGGCTGGTGGAGTGCGCATTCGATATGGCTCAGGGATTGCCAGATTTGCCATTGAAGGATGCAAGATATCTTGTGTAGATTGCTGAGAGTCAAGTGCCATGGAAGGATGCTCCAGTTGCAATGGCTGGTGCTCTTCCTCCTTGATTTGATATTGGACTGGTGCAATCATACGAGGTACACCAGCAGTCTTAAGTGCTGGAACAATATTATCATTAACAAGAGGAGAGTCTAGAAGCATTGGTGGAGCATGCATCGAGCTTCACGTTCCAGGAGTCTCCTTGAACTCATTGTCATCTGATGTTTTGATGATCTTCCTGCGTGCTGGACGCTTGGTATCAGTCTGGATTGACGCCCACAGACTGCGCTTATGACCCATAA
>JAYUJX010000556.1:0-1081 GCA_043764955.1 Polaromonas sp. | reverse complement strand
CTTCAATCTGCCCACCGCCTTGGCGCGATTCTTCGTTCAGCGGAATGCGAATTTTCCCGTCTGGTGCGGTTAAAGCTTTGGACGTCAAACCCGTGTATTCACCCTTGATGTCAAAAAAGCGAATCTCACGGAAGTTAAACAGCTTGGTATAAAAATCCGCCCAAAACGCCATGCGACCCCGGTAGACGTTGTGGGTTAAATGGTCTATCAGTTTCAAGCCATGTCCAACCGGGTGTTTGTCGACACCTCCGATAAAGTCAAAATCAATGTCGTAAATCGATTTACCGTCCGATATTCCGTCATCGAATCGGTCAATCAAATACAGCGGTGCACCGCCAATGCCTTTGATCGCGGGTAGGTTCAACTCCATCGGCCCAGGGTGCAGCTCAATCGGCTGAGCGCCCAGCTCTAAGGCGCGTTTGTAAGCATGGTGCGAATCTTTGACACGAAACGCCATGCCACAGGCGCTGGGGCCATGCTCGGCCGCAAAGTAGCCCGCCACGCTTTTGGGTTCGCGGTTGACAATGAAATTGATCTCGCCTTGGCGGTACAGCACCACGTCTTTCGAGCGGTGCTTGGCGACCAGCGTAAAACCCATACGCTCAAAAATTGGCTCTAACAAGCCGGCGGTGGGCGACGCAAATTCCACAAACTCAAAACCCATCAAGCCCATCGGGTTGTCAAATAAATCAGCCATAAATCACCTTTACCTTAGAGATATTTCAAATTTTAAGACTTATGAACTTGTTATGACTTAACGCGTGCTTCCACCTCCAGCACCCCAAACCGCGTGACTGGGGCGACCCACGGGTAGGCGATGTGCTGCGGCGCGGTGGGAGTGTTGATTTCATGTTGAAGCGGGTGAAGGGAATCGAACCCTTGTTATTTGCTTATCAATCAACTTGCGCTTTAAAACAATTCGGCAGACTTTGCTTGCCGCTTCCAAGGGGACAGCAACAAGCGGCGGGTTTTTAGCACAAAACGCTCTTGGCAAATGACGGCAATGACAACGATGATGAGCAGCAGCAGGGGATACGTGGCAAAGGAAAGTGACATATCTTTGAGCTGCTGGGTATAACTC
>JAYUJX010000555.1:0-1082 GCA_043764955.1 Polaromonas sp. | reverse complement strand
TTAGAGGCGACGTTTCCAGCCAGTTTTTAACAGCGCTACTGCTTGCTTTGCCCTTGGTGGCAACACAAGACATCGTGATCGAAGTGCAAGGTGAGCTGATATCAAAACCATACATCGACATCACTTTGAATTTACTCGCTCGCTTTGGTATCAAGGTGAAGCGTGACGGGTGGCAGAAATTCACCATTTCAGCAGGCAGCCGCTACCAGTCACCAGGTAATATTCACGTCGAAGCGGACGCTTCATCCGCTAGCTATTTTGTAGCACTTGGGGCATTAAATACGCCGGATATTAGCCAATTTGTCACTCAAAAAACCGCCTTTAACGGCATTCGCATTGAGGGCGTGGGTGCAGACTCGATTCAAGGCGACATTCGTTTCGTAGAAGCTGCGCAAGCCATGGGCGCTATTGTCAACAGCGGACCAAATCACCTAGAGATTTCACGTGGCGCTTGGCCCTTGAAAGCGGTAGATTTAGACTGCAACCATATCCCCGACGCAGCCATGACCTTGGCCGTGATGGCGCTTTATGCGGATGGTACAACGACCTTGCGCAACATCGCCAGTTGGCGCGTCAAGGAAACCGACCGCATTGTGGCGATGGCGACCGAGCTGCGCAAATTAGGGGCAACTGTGGTCGAAGGCGCTGATTTCATCAGCATCACCCCCCCAAAAACAGTTGCCGATTGGAATACTGACGCGATTCACACCTATGACGACCACCGCGTCGCCATGTGTTTTTCGCTCGCAGCTTTCAACCCTGCAGGTTTGCAGATTCGCATTTTGGATCCTAAATGCGTTGCCAAAACCTTTCCTGACTACTTTGAGGCGCTGTTTTCAGTCTCTCAAACTGACACGACAAACATCCCAGTCATCACCATCGACGGCCCTAGCGCGTCTGGCAAAGGCAGTTTGGCCTCCAGCTTGGCGCAGCAATTAGGCTATCACTACCTCGATTCGGGCGCTTTGTACCGTGTCACCGCGTTTGCGGCGCTGCAGCAGGGTTTGAGCTTGGAAGCCAAAGACGAAGCTGCCATTGCCGCCTTGGCGACAAATTTGGTTGAAAAGCTGCATTTGAGATTC
>JAYUJX010000554.1:0-1082 GCA_043764955.1 Polaromonas sp. | reverse complement strand
CATGGTAACATGAATCGCACATTCAGAACACTTGAATCGCGCGCGTTAGTGATATCTTGATGAATAAAAATAATATCTTAACAGATTCTACACCCATTGAATATTCGGGGTTCGACTCCCGATAGGGGTGGGTCATCGTTTAGTATATTTGCAAAATAAGATGTTATTTCGCAGATTTTAAGATCCTTCTTCAGATTGTAATTTAATCAAATCAACGTCAGAATTGACGATTGCACACAAATATTTTTTTTAATGAAAAAAGAAAAAGAAAAAAGGAAAAGATATTTATCAGAGTATACTGCTGAGAACAAATTGCTAGACAATATTCAAAAGGGGACAAGGCTTTGCCTCACAACCTTCGTTTTGGTGTTGCTTAAAGCTTAGTGCTGAAGCGAAACAAAACAAAATTCCGCGGGAATACATTGAATTCAATAGGCTCTCGTACGTTCGATCCTGTTTATATGATTCAAAAATACAAATGAAAAATAAAAAATAAAAAGTTTGATACGAGGAATCTAAAGCAGCTTCAGATGGAATATTGCTATGCAATATTCAAGAAGAAATATATCAAGTAGAGGTATATCACGCTACTACCTCTTCTCTTCTCTTCTCTTCTCTTCCTGTGATTTTTCGCTCTGCAAAATTTTATCCTCTGACATTTCATCGTCCGATGTTTCCTCCTCAATGCGGTCCGTCGTCTGATACTTCCTCTTCATTGTGATTTGGTTGTCAGTTGTCACTGGATACAATGGATGGATCACAACTCGAGTTGACATTGCCGAAATAGTAATTTCGTACCGAGACCATAAAACCAAGATGTTTTTGTTTCTCGGATCTGTCGAAGGTATACTGACATGCTCTGCTTCCACAGTCTTGACAGTAAGTGAAAAGAGTTTTATTTCCCAAAAAATTGTTGTAGATGTGAGGCCATTCCTTGTGGGAGACAAAGTACAAAGTACAAAATTTGAGTTTTTTTTTTTTTTGTGATATTTGGCGCAACTTTGTCTCGCCTATTTGCCAGACAAATTTTCACGTCTTTTTTGTCTCGGAAGGACCTGACAAAGTTGAAAAAACAAAAAAAT
>JAYUJX010000553.1:0-3932 GCA_043764955.1 Polaromonas sp. | reverse complement strand
AAGACATCAAATTTTATTGCTGAGTTTGTAGGAAATTTTGTCAAAAAGTGAAGCACACAAAAACTGTGGATATCTTTGTGCAAAACTACCCCCTAAACTACGTAGACCCGTATTTTTAGGTACTTTTGTTGGACTGCTCAAAAAATAAGCATGGCAATAATAACGATTCACATCAAAAATAGTTAATAAAATCAAAGACTTGTAAGGTGTCATCGAACTGTCATGCTATTGTTTTTTAGATGTCATGCGATGCATTTAAATGAGCAACGAAGTGAATAAATATGCGCTTTTAATCGTAGTGAGCAGATATATAGCGATATCAAACGATAATCTCGGTAGCCATGAACGACGCGACGATTTCAACCACCTCCAGACGACTGCCCGCACAAGTTTGGCTGGTCGGCGCGCTGTGCCGCGCGATTGCCGATGCGTTGGATGCGCGCTTCAATCCTGTCACGGTGCGGGGCGAAATATCAGGGTTTTCCCGCGCTAGTTCGGGGCATTGCTACTTTTCGCTGAAAGACGCGAGCGGGCAAATCCGCTGTGCGATGTTCAAGCGCGCTGCGTCCATGGCGGATTTCATGCCGCGCGACGGCGATTTGGTTGAAGTACGCGGCAGAATTGACGTGTACACACCGCGTGGTGATTTGCAGTTGATTGTGGAAAGCATCAGCCAAGCGGGGCAGGGCGCGCTGTTTGAGCAGTTTTTGCGCCTCAAAGCCAGGCTGGAAGCTGAGGGCCTGTTTGAGCCCCGTCGCAAGCGCACGCTGCCGTTGATGCCGCGCAAAATTGGCCTTATCACTTCGCTGGGCGCAGCCGCTTTGCACGATGTGGCCACCGCTCTGCAGCGCCGTGTGCCGCATATACCTGTGGTGCTGTCGCCAGCCTCGGTGCAGGGTGCCAATGCACCGCAAGAGATCCTCAAATCGCTATCAAAATTGTATCAATACAATGAACAAATACGCCGGCTAGAGGTGGATTTATTATCAGATTCTTTGCCTAAAATAGACGTCATTCTGCTGGTTCGTGGCGGTGGTTCGCTGGAAGATTTATGGGCGTTCAACGACGAAGCTTTAGCACGTGCGATTGCAGACAGCCCGATACCCATCATTGTGGGTGTGGGCCATGAAACTGATTTTTCGATTGCTGATTTTGTCGCTGACGTGCGCGCGCCTACACCGACGGCGGCGGCTGAATTGGTCAGCGCATCGCAGCAAACTTGGCTCAATACGCTGGATTTGATGCAAGATCGCCTACAAAGCACTGCCAACCGCTACATCGATAGTCAAAATCAGCGCCTAGATCGTGCCCAAGCGCGTTTAGGCAGACCGTCAAGCTGGCTGGCACAGCAGCGCCAGCAGCTGCAAAGCCATGGTCAGCATTTGAAATTTGCTGTCAAAGGACAAGTTGCTAGCCAGCGCCAGCAGCTGTTGTCTTTGCAAATGCAGTGGCCCAATCAGGTGAAATCTGCTTTGTCGCGCAGGCAAGAGCGGTTAGCGCGGTCTGAGCGCAGTTTGGCGTTGCTTGACCCGCAGTTGGTGCTGCAGCGCGGCTACGTTTGGCTGGCAGATGAAGAAGGCGTAACCGTTGTTGATGCTGCCCAAGTGCAAGCAGGACAAGCATTGCGCGCTACTTTGGCCAAAGGGCAGATTGATTTGACCGTACAAGCCTCAAGTGCAACACGACATCGTTAGAATCGATGTTTATCCCTCGTTCTAACTCATACAAAAGGACTCACCATGGAACATACCCTACCAGCTCTGCCATACGCTATTGATGCTTTGGCGCCTAACTACTCCCAAGAGACTTTAGAGTTTCACCACGGCAAGCACCACAACGCGTATGTGGTCAACCTCAACAACCTGCAAAAGGGCACCGAGTTTGAAAGCATGACCTTGGAAGAAATCATCAAGAAATCTTCTGGTGGCATTTACAATAATTCCGCGCAAACCTGGAACCACACCTTTTTCTGGAGCTGCATGAAGCCAGCGGGCGGCGGCGAGCCTACAGGTGCTTTAGCTGCGGCCATCAACGCCAAGTTTGGCTCTTACGCGGCTTTCAAAGAAGCTTTCGTCAAATCAGCCGTGGGCAATTTTGGTTCTGGTTGGACTTGGTTGGTGAAAAAGGCTGACGGCACGGTTGACATCGTCAACATGGGCGCTGCAGGTACACCGCTGACGACAGGCGACAAGGCTTTGTTGACCGTGGACGTGTGGGAGCATGCGTACTACATCGACTACCGCAATGCACGCCCAAAGTTTGTTGAGACTTTCCTCAGCAGTTTGGTGAACTGGGAATTTGCGCAAGCCAACTTCGCTTGAAGTTGAGCGCGTCAAGGTTCTATTGACCTGATGCGTGAATTTAAAAAAGGCCATAAAGCTTGCGTTTTATGGTCTTTTTCGTGAATTTATCACATGGTCGTCAGATATTTGCCACAGTCTTACTTTTTAAATGGCACACCAGACAGTTTGGTTCCGGCTTTGATGCCGCGTTTGGCGAACCAGCCTTGGTTCATTTCCAGCACATAACGCACCGGTTTTGTTGAACAATGGGCTTCTAAAGTCTGCGGTTTCATGTCTTCTAAGTTCACGATGGTGCCATCGTCTGCCACGAAAGCAGCGGTCAGCGGCAGCAGTGTGTTCTTCATCCAAAAGCATTGCTGAGTGGGTTCGTCAAACACAAACAGCATGCCTTCTTGAACGGGCATGTTGGGTCGATTCATCAGGCCGATTTGACGCTCAATTGGTGTCATTGCCAATTGCGTGTCAATTTGGTGCATACCAGCGGAGATCTTGATACGCTGTAGGTTGAGCTGCGGGCCTTCTTGGGCGAATGCCGCACTCTGTAGAAAGCTGCTCATCAGCAAGCTAACAATGATAGACAGCGGTTTGCGCAAGGTGTTTTTCATGGGCTATTCTAATGTGAGGCAGATTCGGTTTAACCACACTAACGAAGCTCGAGAAGCAAGCGTTGACAAAAATCGATTACAAAAAACAAAACCCGCCGAAGTCGAAACCTGAGGCGGGTTGTGTTGACAATGGCTAGAACCGAAGTTCATGCCAAAGCCGCAAAATTTATTTAGCTGCTGGTGCTGCTTTTTTTGCTTTTTTCATTTTCTTTGCTTTTTTAGCCATGATAGTCTTCCAAATATTTAAAGTTTAAAAAAGTAGTGAATAACTTCCATCACCCACTACATTCGAATACTAGCATGGCTTAAGCTAAGCTTCAAGCCAGCTAATATATTACTTGGCAGCTGGCTTTGCGTCAGCAGCTGGAGCAGCGGCTTTAGCTTTAGCAGCTTTCTTAGCTTTTTTGGCTTTCTTAGCGGCTGGCTTAGCTTCTTCTTTCTTCATTTCTGCAGCAGGAGCAGCAGCTTTTGCAGCTGGTGCAGCAGCAGCAGGAGCTGCGGCTGGTGCAGCTGCAGCTGGCTTAGCAGCAGGAGCAGCAGCGTGAGAAGCAGCGAATGTTGTAGCAGCGAAGAGACCAGCAACCAAAGCAGCGAGGATTTTGTTCATGATGAGAGTTCCTAAAAAATAACGTTATTTTAAAAAATGCCTACCAAAAATTCTGGAAGGTGTATTCGTAACGAGACGTGATTCGTTATGGTTGACAACTTTTTTAACTATTTTTGAAACTTTTTTTAAGACTAGAATCCAAGGCACCACATTTCAGGCCATTCATTTGACAATATTGGAGAGCGTATTCATGTATCAGCACGTCAAAGTGCCCACAGGCGGTAGCAAAATCACTGTAAGCGCCAATAAGTCACTCAATGTGCCAGACCAACCCATCATTCCTTATATCGAAGGCGATGGTACAGGGCAAGATATTACTCCCGTGATGCATAAAGTGGTTGATGCCGCCGTATCCCGTGCTTATGGCGACAAACGCAAGATCCATTGGATGGAGGTTTATGCGGGTAAAAAAGCAAG
>JAYUJX010000552.1:0-1085 GCA_043764955.1 Polaromonas sp. | reverse complement strand
TGTTTTGAAGAAGCACCCGATGACGCCGCCTTTCTAGCCAAAGCGCTAGGCACCGTGGCGCGCGCGCGGGGGATGACGCAGATTGCCAAAGACGTTGGCCTAGGCCGTGAAAGCCTGTACAAAGCCCTCTCTGGCGACAACAACCCCAGCTTTGCCACCATGCTCAAGGTGATGAGTGCGTTGGGGGTGAAATTGCAGGTGGTAGCGGCTTAATCAGCGGTTTTTACCCCTCAAATATGACTCTAGCCGGCGTATTTATTGAATAAGCTGCTATTAAATTCATAGTGAATTTGATTGAAATACGTTTTAAACACCCGTGGCATGCACCTTGGCGAAGGTTAGGATGATTTCTCGGATGACCTTGCGCTGAGGGGCTGGCAGTTTGAGGAAGGCGTCAAAAGTCTCCCGCTCTAAATAGCCAGCGCCTTCGTCCCAGCGCTTTTGCTCCACCCGCAGGTTCGCCAGCACCAGTCCGCCATAGCGCAGGTGTTGAGGCTCTAACTTGAGCCACTTGGCAAGCTCTTGCAGCTTGTCTTGGGTTGGAATGCTTTCGCCATTCAGCCATTTCCAGGCTGTTTGCCTGCGTACAGGCGTTCCCAGCCAATATTTATTGAACTCCCGCTCCAACACGGACGCGCTGATGTCTAACCGCTGCGCCTGCATCGCGGCACGCAATCTTTCACTAAATTCGCGTTTTTCATCCATGAATGCAGCGTAATTGCATGCATCGCCTTAATTATCCATTACAGTTGACAAATTTTGTCCCTTTATGAGGGATTTAACGGAGTTCGATTACTGTGATGCTTCAAACCCAAGTTGTCTCTAAACGACGCGTTGCTGACCATGGCGAGGTTTACACCCATCCACGTGAGGTCAACGCCATGCTTGATTTGGTCAAGCATGAAACCGAGCGGATTGAATCGCGCTTTTTAGAGCCCGCCTGTGGCACGGGCAATTTTTTGGTTGAAATTCTCAGCCGCAAACTGGCTGTGGTCGAGTCTCGCTACAAAACATCGCAGTTTGAATTTGAGCGATACGCAGTCGTTGCTGTATCCAGCATCTACGGCATCGACATATTGGCGGAC
>JAYUJX010000551.1:0-1085 GCA_043764955.1 Polaromonas sp. | reverse complement strand
GGCCAGGTCTGACACATTTTGATTGTGTATCCGAGAGTCTTTCGATTTTGAAGCAGACTGTCTCGGATCACATGGACAGCTTCGTCTTCAATTAGGTCTTTCCAAGGCGCATTAAACTGAGGGCGGTGAGCCTGTGTATAGAACTTTCGGGCTGTGCCGTCCATGTCCTTCATTAATGTCTCACGTGTTACATAGAACACTTCCTTCATGTTGATGAGGGAGGTTGTGAGTGCTTGGGGTGTCCGTTGTTGTTCGAAGGTTGTGTCTGCCTCTTCGGTTTTGCGCTTGCAGTTTGAAGTGGCAGCCGCTTTCGTGGAAGCTGTCGCTGGCTTCTTTGCCCTTGCTACCGTTGCTTTCGACGTTTTGGATCTGGTAGCGCGCGTGGGTTTGTCTTCAGATTGAACGGCGGAGAGGGATTTTGCCTCCCTTGTTTTGGCAAGGGGTTTGATTGGCATAGCCTTTTTCTTTTTCGGTTTTGGTGAAGGAGGAGTTGACGCCTCCGACTCACTTTGATCTACCTCGTCTGATTTAGACTTGGTATCGTCAGGGTCTTTGTCTTCCTCCTCCTCCTCGTCATTGGATTGTTCGTCTTCCGCCTCTTCCGAGGCGTTGTCAGACACCGAGGCGTTATCATCGTCGGAGAGAATTTCCTTCGGAGATTTTTTGGTACCGATTGTGTCGTCGCCCTCTTCCGTTTGAGAAGGATTGATATCTTCTTCTTCTTCGGTTTGGGGTCTGATTGGAGAGGCATCCTCATCTGACTGAGGGTTTAGACTGTGTAAGTCATTTGTCTCTTGCATCCAGGCTGACAAGTCTTTCAGTTCTTGATCTTCGAGACCAGATCTGCTGTCAGCCTGTTCCTGCAGCACTTCAAGTCGTACGCGGTTGTGTTCGCGTTCTTGTTGTAGCTCCAGGAAGCATGCTTCATTTGCCGCCAATTCGTCGGATATGCGTGTATGGGTGCTCGAGACTTTGATAGCTGATTTGCCCAGCGTCTTCATGGAGTTGGCTATATTGTCTTCCCGAGCGAGACGCTCGAGTTTAGCCTTCTCTTTATCCGATAGGAAGAGGATATTTTAGGGTTT
>JAYUJX010000550.1:0-1086 GCA_043764955.1 Polaromonas sp. | reverse complement strand
TTAGGCTTCGCATTTTTTCACGATTTTGGGGCCACGCAGAAGTACTACATCTTCAACAATCCTCCGCTTTCGATTGACTTCGTTCCTTTCATACTGGGGCAGAAGGTGCGTACTTGCAGTGCATTCGATGGAACTTTCCTTTATTACGGTGATTTGAGAATAAAGGAGTGCGACTTCGCTCTCAGCTGCAGCTATTGATACACTGTTGTGTGTTCGACTTTCTCTCTGAGACTGAATTTGAGTGATACACTTTTCTTTAGAAAATGAATTTATCGACGAACGAGTACAGCGGGTATATTTATTCTGCGCTAACATTTGATAAATCGCAGCATCATTTAAATCGTTTTACCCCAAGTGAGTAATGTGATGTGATGAGATGAGATGGGATGGGATGGGATGAGATGGGAGGCGATGCGATGAGATGGCATGGCATGGGATGTGATTGGATGGGATGTGATGAGATGAGATGAGATGGGATGGGATGGGATGAGATGGGATGAGATGAGATGGGATGCGATGTGATGGCATGGCATGGCATGGGATGTGATTGGATGGGATGTGATGAGATGAGATGAGATGTGGTGTGGTGTGATTGGATGGCATGGGATGTGATGAGATGGGATGAGATGAGATGGGATGTGATGAGATGAGATGGGATGTGATGTGATGTGATGTGATGAGATGGGATGGGATGGGATGTGAATCGCGAAGATGAACTATTGAATTTGATCTAGTTTCATCACCACTAACATCAAAATGCGTTTGGACGACGTAGTAGGATTTACAACATGACGATGGAATGCCCCATTGATCTTGTTTCGTCTGTTCACTTGAATCCGCTTCATTGAGTACTAAACAGAAAGCTTGACCTGTTCTGTTCTGTTCTGTTCACTTGAATCCGCTTCATTGAGTACTAAACATAAAGCTTGACCTGTTCTGTTCTGTTCTGTTCACTTGAATGCGCTTCATTGAGTACTAAACAGAAAGCTTGACCTGTTCTGTTCTGTTCTGTTCTATGCTTTTCTTTTTTTTTGCAGTATTCCAATCTGTTCCATATCATACCATTCTATTCTGTTCTATTCTATT
>JAYUJX010000549.1:0-1088 GCA_043764955.1 Polaromonas sp. | reverse complement strand
AAGAATTGCTGCTTGTTTACCTTGCCATCCTTTTAATAGACGTGAATGTAGATAAATCGCGAATACTAACCATGTAATAAGTGCCCAGGTTTCCTTTGTGAAGAGGGTGTCTTTGAACCATGGTTTTTTAGACGCGTCTTTGATGAATTTGCCAATCGCGTAGTCGGTGTATTTCACCGCACCATCGCGCCCGCCGGGGGAGGGGATGTCGATACGACCACTCGGATAGGTGTAAGGGCGGTGGTTGGACGTGGTCATGATTTGCGCGAAGAAGGGTTTGTCACCCGTGCCTTTGTCGCTTTTGTCGTCCAACGTGCGGATGACATGGTCAAACAAATACTCGTCCGCCACGCCCCAGACGTTTTCGAAACCGACTTTGTCTTTGGGGATGTCTGTGCGGTCTATGACGCGGTAATTGTTGGCCGCGTAATAGGCGTTCATGTTGTCAAAGAAGCCATGACCACCGTAGAAAAAGAAGGTGGAAAAGCCTTGGTGCTTGAGCAGTTCACCCATGGTCGATAAATGATCGTTATGTGGCCTGCGCACAATCGCCTGGCCCGGAATGGGTGGCGTACCCAGTGACAAGGCTTCCAAGCCGCGCACGGTGCGCGTGCCGGTGGCAAACAGGCGGTCAAACTTCATGCCTGCTTTGCCGAGCTTGTCGAGCTCGGGTGTCAAGCCTTTGGTGCCGCCATAAGAGTCCATGAATTCTGCCGACAAGCTTTCGACGGAGATCATGATGATGTTTTTCGGCTTGCTGCTGAAGGGGGTCACGTTGGTGGCAGGCTCGTCACTCAAATCGGGTTTGCGGGCATCGCCTAAAGAGGTGCGCTTGACGCCCATCGCGACCAGCGCGGTGTTGGCCTGCGGCTGCGGCATGGTGCGGTAAAACTTGTCATAGTCCAGCTCATTACGGCGCTGGGCGGCAGCGATGGTGAACAGGCCATTGCCTGACAGTTCGGTGGCGTACGCGTTTTTAGGGTTGACAGCGCCATCTTGCGGAATACCTGCGAGCTTGCGCACCGCTTCTGGCAATTGCTGGGCGCTTGCCTCACTCAAGGTGGGGACATATTGCTTTTCCATTTGGT
>JAYUJX010000548.1:0-1090 GCA_043764955.1 Polaromonas sp. | reverse complement strand
AAAATCAGAGAAAAGTGAGGTCTACTTGACAAACTGTATCGTAACAAGGCATAGTGATAATAGAAAATACTTTAATCAATATCTGACATATACAAATTGCAATATGTCAGATTTAAACAGGAATACGCTTTCATGACTGCAGCTGTATCGACTTCTCATTCGACCCAAAAATTAGCCATCTTTCCGAGCTTAAAAGGCAAACGCATTTTCATCACCGGCGGTGGCACAGGTATTGGTGCGGCCATAGTGACGGCTTTTGCCGAGCAAGGCGCGCAGGTTGCATTTGTAGACGTGGCCGAAGCTGACAGCGCGCAACTTGCAACAACGATCGCTGCCGGTGGGCACCTAAAACCTTGGTGGCGCGTGTGCGATGTGCGCGACGTGGCAGCATTGAAGCAAACCATTGACGCGGCCGTGAACGAGCTGGGCGATTTTTCGGCCTTGGTCAACAACGTGGCACGAGACGACCGCCACACCCTCGAATCGGTCACGCCAGAATATTGGGACGAGCGCATGGCGGTGAACCAGCGCCCTGCGTTTTTTGCGATTCAGGCCATTGTGCCTAGCATGCAAAGACTCAAGGGCGGCTCTGTCATCAACCTGGGCTCAACGGGCTGGCAAACCAAAGGCGGCACCTACCCCTGCTACGCCATCGCCAAGTCGTCGGTGAATGGCTTGACGCGTGGCTTGGCAGAAAGTTTAGGCTCAGACAGAATACGCATCAACACGGTGTCGCCAGGCTGGGTGATGACAGAGCGCCAGATCAAAATGTGGCTGAATGCGGAAGGCGAAGAAGCCATCAAACGCAACCAATGCTTGCCCGATAAATTGCAACCGTCCGACATTGCCAACATGGTGCTGTTTTTAGCGGCGGACGATGGCGCGATGTGTACTGCGCAAGAGTTTAAGGTCGACGCAGGCTGGAGCTGAACGCTTCGTCAGCCGTTTGCTCTAGCTGCTTGCCATAGACTGACATAGCAGCCGTTTTAAGAGCACGCAGCATCACTTTTGCAGCGGGTGACAACAGTCTGTCACGCCGCGTGATGATGCCAAAGGCATCCATTTGACACGGTAGTGAAATTGGCAAAAT
>JAYUJX010000547.1:0-1091 GCA_043764955.1 Polaromonas sp. | reverse complement strand
ACTTTAGACAACGCGTTTTCGCTGATCGTGCAGCGCAACCTAGCCGTGCCCAGCGTTTATGTCCACCGCGACTTTATGCCCCGCAACTTAATGGTGATTGAGCCTAAAACCGCAGACGGCAAGCGCATTTCACAGCGAACTCTAGGCGTTTTAGACTTCCAAGACGCCGTTTACGGCCCCATCACCTACGACATTGCCAGTTTGATGCGCGATGCTTTTTTGAGCTGGGAAGAGCCGTTTGTGCTGGATATCACCATCCGCTATTGGCAAAAAGCCGTCAAGGTCGGGCTGCTGGGAGAGAATAGTCCAACCGGTTGGGGCGCTGATTTTGGCGAGTTTTACCGCGCTGTTGAGTGGCAGGCGCTACAACGGCACTTGAAAATTTTGGGTATTTTTGCCAGATTGACGCTGCGCGACGGCAAACCCAAGTACTTGGCCGACACGCCGCGCTTCATCGTCTACGTGCGCAAAACGGCGGACCGTTACCGTGAATTAGGGCCATTTTTGAAGCTGATCGATCAGATTGAAGGCATTGAAACGGCCATTGGCTTTGCTTATGGTCGAATGTAGCTTTAAAAGACCAAAAATAGAAATTTTATGGCTGTAGGCAGCGTATTTATTGACTTAATAGCTATTAAAATAATAGCAAAAATGAATATAATTTAAATTTAAATATGCCCCGATTCCATTGCCCCATACCGTTGCAAACAGGCGAAGTTGTCGCGCTCCCAGCTGGCGCTACTCGCCACGTGCAGGTGCTGCGCATGCAACCGGGCGGGAGTATTATTTTGTTCAATGGTGCAGATTTGGGTGGTGAATTTGAAGCGACGATTGAGCACATGGGGCGCAGCGAGGTGCGTGTGTTAGTGGGTGCTCACTCTGCCGTTGAGCGAGAGCCTGTAAGGCAAGTTCATTTGATCGTTGGTGTGCCAGCGAATGACAGGATGGACTGGTTGGTTGAAAAAGCCACCGAACTGGGCGTTGCCAGCATTCAGCCGGTGATGACGGAGCGCAGCGTTTTGCGCCTCAGTGGCGAGCGTGCCGACAAAAAACGTGCCCATTGGCAAGCTGTGGCTGTTGCGGCTTGCGAG
>JAYUJX010000546.1:0-1091 GCA_043764955.1 Polaromonas sp. | reverse complement strand
CCATCGGCAAGGGCCAGCGCGCCCTGATCGTGGCGCAGCCGAAAAGCGGTAAAACCGTGATGATGCAGCACATCGCCCACGCGATTTCTGCCAACTACCCCGACAGCTACCTGATGGTCTTGCTGATCGACGAGCGCCCAGAAGAGGTGACCGAGATGCAGCGCACCGTCAAAGGCGAAGTGATTGCGTCCACCTTCGACGAGCCCGCCGCCCGCCACGTGCACGTCGCCGAAATGGTGATCGAGCGCGCCAAGCGCCTGGTCGAATTGAAAAAAGACGTGGTGATTTTGTTAGATTCCATCACCCGCCTCGCCCGTGCTTACAACAACGTCGTGCCCAGTTCCGGTAAGGTGCTGACCGGCGGTGTGGATTCCAACGCGCTGCAACGGCCAAAACGCTTTTTGGGTGCGGCCCGTAACGTCGAAGAAGGTGGCAGCCTGACCATCATCGCCACCGCCTTGATCGACACCGGCAGCCGCATGGACGAGGTGATTTTTGAAGAGTTCAAAGGCACCGGCAACTCCGAAATCCATCTGGACCGCCGCCTGTACGAGAAGCGCGTGTTCCCGTCCATCCAGCTCAACCGCAGCGGCACCCGCCGCGAAGAGCTGCTGCTCGCCCCAGAAATCCTGCAAAAAACCCGCATCTTGCGTCAATTCATGTACAACATGGACGAGATCGAGTCCATGGAAATGGTGCTCAAGCAAATGCGTGCGACTAAGAACAACAGCGAGTTCTTTGAAATGATGCGCAGGGGTGGGTAAATTTAGAGACTAATCAAACCGTGTTTTAAACGGCTGTTTATTGACGGTTGGCGTTGCGACTGGTTCCTTCGCCTCAACAGGTGCGACGTTCGTGGTTGGCTTCAGCTTCAAAATGCCACGTGCAACGGCTGGCTTTTCAGACTCATTCAACGCATTCAACTCTGCGGTCAGCACATCAAAACTGGCACGGTTTTCACCCAAACGCGAAAAGTCCAAAGCGGTCATACCTTGGTCGTTTTTGGCAGCCATGTCCGCGCCCTCGTCTATGAGCAGCTGCACAGATGCCGCATTGCCATACTGCGCAGCCATCATCAGTGGCGTGGTTTT
>JAYUJX010000545.1:0-18073 GCA_043764955.1 Polaromonas sp. | reverse complement strand
CCAGCATTACCAGCACCACGCACGCTTGCCACAATAGCTTGCGGGATCTTACCTTGCTCAACCCAAGCCACCAATGGCGTGAGCATGTCAAATTGATCTGCAGCTGGGCCGCCGCTGCAATGACTCATTCCTGGAACGGAGAGGTGACGCAACACGTTGCTACTGCTTGGCACATTGCTGGCCACGCGATCAACCCAGGCGCGGGTGTCTAATTCTGAAAACACAGCATCGCTCACACCGTGGTAAGTCAACATCTTCGCGCCACGTTTTTGTAATACGCCCATGTACTTAGGCTTGTCGTAACCGACAGGACTCATGGTTTCGTCTGAGCTCTGCGCAAAACCAGCAGACTTGCTGTAAATTGCCGCATGCAGCTCATCATAGTTGCTATCAAACGCTTTGACAGTGCGCACGCTACCGGCGAAGATGAAACTGAGCGCCCCAGGGTCTAAGGCTTGTGAATTTTGATACTTCCATACTGCCCAGTTCGTAGCGCTGATGCCAGCATCGTAGGGGAAATTGGCATAAAAAGGTTTGCCGTCTGCCGCTTTGCCACCTGCAAAGACTCTGGCAATCGTGCTCTTTTGCAAATTACTTAGGCACTTGCCATCACGCCCTGCAGTACATGTGGGTACGTCACGAACAATGTCAAATGCTTTTTGACATGCCGCAACGTCTTGCACCAAACCATCTTTCGCACCATCTAGTGCATCGCACTTAGCCAAAATCGCATCCGCCACGATTTGACGGTCTTGCACATTAAAACCAAGGCTGATATCTGGAAGTTTGACGCTAGGCGCAAAAGGGTGCGTCAAGCTAGATGCTGCTAGCGGCGTCTCTGGCGAAAGATCTTTCCACTGACTTGATCCCCAAACTTGAGCCAAGGCAGCCTGCGGCAAACGGTAACCAGACGCACCTACCAAATAACCATCATATTGATCCCCATAACGCGATGCCGCGACCATGGTGTGTCTGCCGCCGTTGGAGCAACCACCAATATATGAGCGATCAGGCGCTTTGCCGTAAGCCGCAACAATCAAACCCTTTGCCATCGGTGTGAGTTTAGCGACAGCACCATAGCCATAATTTTGCCGTGCCTCTGGATCAGCACCAAACGATGGATTTTGACTGCCGTTGTGACCTGCATCAGAGCTGATCACCGCAAAACCTTGGTGCAGCGCACCGGTCAGCGGCCCGCCACCTAATGCACCCAGCGCGGGTTGCACAACACCGTCTAAACCACCATTAACTTGGTGATAAAAACGTCCGTTCCAAGCAAGTGGCAGGCGCATTTCAAAGCCAATGGCGTAGTCTTTACCGTCAGCGCCTTTGCGCTCGTCCATGACACCTTTGACCAAACAATGTGCTGGCGCGTCATAGGCTGTTTTAGGTGCATTTGGCGCACCGCTGATCGCCACGACCCCTGCAGCAACTGGCGCACTGCTGGTTACGCGCACTTTGTCGTATTTAAACTTGGAGGTAATGTCAGCACAACTACCCGACATAGCTGCCGGTGTAGCCGCTTTCAGCGGTGCAGATAGTGCGACATCCTGCGGCCCACCTAAATGCGAACATGCTAACAAGAGCGCCAGACTGGCAACTCCAAATAATAAAGTTGCTGGTGTGGTTCTCATGATCCTCATCTCCAAATATCAAATAATTACGGGTGCTCGTAAAAGGGCTGCTGCTACTGCTCTAATTTTTTAAAATTAGGAGTCAACAGAAAAGCCAATGCGCTTGATCAGCGGGCCCCAGCGTTCAAACTCAACTTGCGAACTCTTTAATTGCTCTGCTACCGTTCCTGCAAAGGGGATCAAGCCGACGACTGTGAAAGAATCTTGAACAGCCTTGTCTTTGACGGCGGCATTGATAGCGCTATTGGCCGCAGCAACCACGTTAGCTGGTGTTTTAGCAGGTGCATAAAAACCAAACCATTCCTCGACTGTCAATTCTGGAAAGCCTTGTTCAGCAAATGTGGCCACTTCAGGTACAAAGGGAGAACGCGATTTGCCTGATGTTGCCAAAATGCGCATTTTTCCGGCTTTGTGATTGGCAATAAAATCGCCATGGGGCGTTACCATGGAGGCGATTTGACCACCGACCACATCCGTCACACCCGGTACCGAACCACGATAAGGGATGTGTTTCAGATCTACGTTGTTATTCAAGCCTAGGAGTGCACCAATGAAGTGCGGCGTTGATCCCGCTGCGGGTGAGCCGTAGCTGGCTTTGTCAGGATTCGCCTTTGCCCATGCCAAGAAATCCTTCACATTTTTAACTGTCTCAGGCACCATGGGCCCCACCGCCAGACCGTGGTGGATCATCGAAGCGGTGCTGATAGGCTGGAAGTCTTCAAATGGTTTGTATTGCAAATTCTTAAAAATATGCGGGTACAGTGAAATCGCCGAAAAAGGTGTCATGGCAATCACTGAGCCATCTGTAGGCGCTGATTTGAGCAAATTCAAGGCAATTTGACCACCAGCACCTGGCTTGCTGTCTATCACGCCAGCATTTTTGGTATAGCTAGAGCCACCAAATTTGTCTGCAACGCGGCGTGCGCAAATATCACCAGCGCTGCCGGGCGGAAAGCCATAGAGCACTTTGACCTGTTCAATCGGCAATCCAGCCTGTGCAAAGGCTGCGGGATTAAAAGCAGCAGCAAGTGCAGCGCTGATACTAGCTTGGGTAAATAAACGACGATCCATAACAAATCTCCTTTAAAAATCATTAACTAAAAATACAACACCAAAAGTACAAAACTAAAAGCTTAACGAAAAAGTATAAATTCACATTAGGGTTTCAATATAGATACAGCCGAGTCGTCGTAAAGCGCAGCCACCAAAGCGGCGCGCTCTTTGAGGACCGCTCGCTGGTTAATACTGCCTTTGTCGGTGATCTCGCCTTTGTCTATATTCGGCGGCTCTGTTAAACGACAGCTCTGGCAACACGGCTGGCTGAACCTGTGGCTAATTTAGCCAACTCTTTGATCATGGCAGCCATGGCGGACTGCATTTTTTCGTGCTGCGCAATATCACGCATGGTTGCACTGTCGTCCAAACCCAGCGCTTTTATGCATGGAATCAGCGCTGGAATAATCAAAGCGCCCACCTCTTTTTCATTCAATCCCGTAATCACCACGTCTTGAATATAAGGGGCACCAGCAGCGGTGATTTTTGCGCGCATGGGACC
This sequence comes from Polaromonas sp., assembly GCA_043764955.1. Classification (GTDB taxonomy): domain Bacteria; phylum Pseudomonadota; class Gammaproteobacteria; order Burkholderiales; family Burkholderiaceae_C; genus Aalborgiella. The sequence goes on along the minus strand of JAYUJX010000545.1, from coordinate 14,884 downwards.
AACACTTACAAAAGTTCCGGTGGAAAGCTTGAAGTCTTCCGCAATTCGACCATCAAACCTCAAGCCTTGATGTACGTCGTTGTCATCAATCCATTTCACAGCATCACCAGTACAGAAAAAGCCGTCTTCATCGAAGCTCTCAGCTGTTGCGTCGTCGTTGTGCCAATAACCTTGCGTGATGTTTGGCCCGCGATAACGTACCTCAACTTTGTCCCCACTAGGAACGAGCTTGAGTTCAATTCCCGGTGCTGGCAAACCTAAATCACCCGCTTTAACAAACGGACTGGTTACAAAAAGCGCAAAGGGCGAACTTTCTGTCATCCCCAAGCCAGTCGTCATCACAATGCGCTGACCAATCTCCTTTTCTGCGCTTTCAAACAAACTATCCCAAATCGGTTGTGCCAAAGCAGCACCCGCATAAAAAAACATACAGCAACGCGAAAATAAGGATTTACGAAGTTGCCGGCCATCAGCATCGTCCACCATCATGGCTGCGGCCAGGTATTCAAAACCTGTGGGCACATTCAAATACATCGTAGGGGAGATTTCGCGCAAATTTTTCAAAGTCTCGCCAATCAACGCCGGCACAGGTTTGCCATCGTCGATGTACATGGTGCCACCATGGTGCAAAATCAGATTGAAATCATGGTTGCCGCCAAAGGTGTGGTTCCATGGCGTCCAATCGACCAAAACCAAAGGATCCTCGGCCATGGCAGGAATGGATTGACTGATTTGTTGCACGTTTGCGCAAATCATTTTTTGCGTGTTGATAACGCCTTTGGGTAATTTGGTAGAGCCACTGGTGAACAAAAATTTGACAACGGTTTCATGCCCCGTTGCCGCAACAGCATGCGCCACTTTTGGCGTAATTTCAGTCGACACTAGGTCATTAAAATTAATATTTTTTCCAACTGAAGACATTGTATTTATTGTTTTAGATGCTATATTATTTGAAGCAAAAACCATGTCTTCTTTAGCCACAAAAGCGATGGCTTTGGCGTATTTTTCAGCATCACTGGCGTACACAAAACCTGGGGTGATGGTATCGAAAATATGTTTGAGTTTTTCAAAGTCTTGGCTGAGCAAACTGTATGCGGTTGACACGCTGCAATAAGGCACGCCCACCGTCATAGCTGCGATAGCAATCAGCGCATGCTCCAAACTGTTTTCGCTCAAGATGGCGACAGGTCGATCAACACTCAAGCCCATATCGAGCAAGGATTGCCCAATGCGCTGTGCTTGGTCCCAAGCTTTTGCATAGCTAATGTGCACCCATTCGCGAGTGACGGGGTCGCGTCTGGCCATCCACGTCCGGTCTGGCCGGTGCTTTGCCCAGTGGATGAGTCGATCTGTTAGACGGGTGTCATACGGTTCTAAAACGTTTTCAGCGCGAAGAAAGATGTTGTCGCCAACTTTAGAGACGACAGCACGCGTCACGCCATACTTGAAGTCGCGGTAGGTGGGCTGCACAGAGGGTGATGATGGAGTCGTCATAGCCGCTGTTAAATCATTTATGAAGTAATGCAATTATTCGGCTTTGACTTTGCCCGCTTTGCCATCCAAAAACGCTTTCACACGCGCTTTTGCTTCTGGAGCGCTTTGTGCAATCGCAGCCATCATGGATTCCGTGAAAAAGCCGTGATCGGCATTTTGTTCTGCAATACGCGGCAATGCATGCATCAGCGCGTAATTAGTCAATGGTGCATTTTGTGCAATGCGCTTGGCAATGTCCATGGCTTTTTCAAACGATTGGCCTTTGGGCACCAAATATTGCGCCAAACCCACTTTTTCACCTTCGACAGCGTTGTAAACGCGGCCGGTAAACATCATGTCGGCCATGCGAGCAGCACCAATCAGCTTTGGAATACGAACCGAGCCACCGCCGCCTACAAAAATACCCCGGCTACCCTCTGGCAGTGCATAAAAAGTGGTTTCATCAGCCACACGAATATGGCAAGTCGTTGCCAGCTCTAAGCCTCCACCCACCACCGCGCCATGCAAGGCTGCCACGACGGGCACGGGGCCAAACTGCACCCTGTCCAACGCCACAGTCCAGCTGCGCGAGTGCATCAAACCCTGGCCAGCATCGCGTTCTTGCAGTTCGCTCAAATCAAGGCCAGCGCAAAAGTGATCGCCCTCGCCAGCTACGACCGCCGCGCGAACTGTGCTTGGCAGGTTATTAAACGTATCTTTGATAGCCGCCATCAAGCCATCGTTGATGGCATTGCGCTTGGCGGGGCGAGTCAAACGAATCACGGCAATTTCTTGCGATTCGCCCGTGATTTCTAAAGATATCAAATCGGTGGTTGCTTTGTTGTTAGTCATGGTTTAACTTGGTACCTGTCAGTATTTGTGTGTCAATTTCAGTGAAAAATCTTGTACTGCATTTAAATTTCTCGCATAATCGAATTATGGTTATGTTTTATAATCAATTCAAGCCAATTTCACACAGATTTATAAGTGTTTACCCTAGATTTTGTCTAACTTTTCGTCTGATTACTCATCTTTTAAGGAGCTTTCATGGATCATAAAAATCTAGTCGCCATCGACATTCACACCCACGCCGAAATCAGCTGCTGGAACCCCTTTGACAACTATGGTGAAGAGTACGACAAAGCTGCCGACAAGTACTTTAAAAATGGCAAACGCCCCACTATTGCCGAAACCATTGCTTACTACCGGGAGCGCAAAATTGGTCTTGTCATGTTCACTGTCGATGCAGAATCCAAAATGGGGCGTCGCCGCATCCCCAACGAAGAAATCGCTGAAGCCGCAAAGAACAATTCCGACATGATGATGGCCTTTGGCAGTATCGACCCACATAAAGGCAAAATGGGTGCGCGCGAGGCACGGCGTTTGATTGAAGAGTTTGGTGTCAAAGGCTTCAAATTTCACCCCACTGTGCAGGGCTATCACCCTTACGACAAAATGGCTTGGCCAATTTATGAAGTGATTGCCGAGTACAAATTACCCGCCATCTTTCATACGGGCCATAGCGGCATTGGCAGCGGCATGCGCTGCGGTGGTGGTTTAAAGCTTGAATACAGCAACCCAATGCATTTGGACGATGTTGCCATCGACTTTCCCGACATGCAGATCGTCATGGCGCACCCCAGCTTTCCTTGGCAAGACGAAGCGCTGAGTGTGGCGACGCACAAGCCGAATGTCTGGATTGACTTGTCCGGCTGGAGTCCGAAATACTTTCCCAAACAGCTGGTGCAATACGCCAACACGCTCTTGAAAGACCGCATTTTGTTCGGCTCTGATTACCCGCTCATCACGCCAGACCGTTGGATGAAAGACTTTGAAGAGGCTGGCTTCAAGCCGGAAGTGATGCCTGGCATTTTGAAAGACAACGCCGTCAGGTTGCTTGGATTAAAGTAAAACTTGAGAAAATATTGACCTAAATATTTCGCTATTTTGATCATCAGCCAAAGTTCAAAGGTATGATGATCACATGAATACATCAACATCTCAGCCCTCAGTTGGGCTTATTGGCTTAGGCGCTATGGGCAACGGCATGGCGCAATCGGTGCGTCGTGCTGGCTATTCGTCGTATGTTTTTGACGTCCGAGCTGATGCTGCACAAGCCTTCGTCAAAGACGGCGGCACTGCTTGCGCGTCGCTGGCTGAGTTGGCTAAAAGCAGTGATGTCGTGGTTTCAGTGGTGGTCAACGCCGCGCAAACCGAATCTGTGCTGTTTGGTAACTCTGGAACGGACGGGTGCGCCGCCTCGATGAAACCGGGCAGCGTTTTCATCATGTGCTCCACGGTTGACCCCAATTGGTCGGTCGCTTTAGAGGCCAGATTGGCTGTACTCGGCATTCTCTACATCGACGCTCCAATCTCTGGCGGTGCAGCCAAAGCTGCCAGCGGGCAAATGACCATGATGACGGCTGGCAAACCCGAAGCGTATGTGATTGCAGAACCCATCTTGAACGCCATGGCCGCCAAAGTTTACAAACTTGGCGACAGCGCAGGTGCTGGTAGCAAGGTCAAAATCATCAATCAACTACTCGCTGGTGTACATATTGCAGCGGCTGCCGAAGCCATGGCACTGGGTTTGCGCGAAGGTGTGGACGCTGCTGCCCTGTACGAAGTTATCACCAATAGCGCAGGCAACAGTTGGATGTTTGAAAACCGCATGGCGCATGTCTTAGCGGCAGATTACACACCACTTTCTGCCGTCGATATTTTTGTCAAAGATCTCGGTTTGGTGCTAGACATGGCGCGCGCCAGCAAGTTTCCATTACCGTTGTCCAGCACCGCGCACCAAATGTTCATGCAAGCGTCAACTGCCGGATTTGCCAAAGAAGATGACAGCGCCGTGATCAAAATTTTCCCAGGCATCGAACTTCCTAAGAAAAAATAACGGCAAAGCAAAAGACAAGTCATGCATATTTTGATCACTGGTGGCGCTGGTTTTGTAGGCGTTCTGCTCGCTCGAACTTTATTAAAGCAAGGCAAACTCGCACTGAATGGTGCCGCTGTACAGACCATTCAAACCATCACCCTGGCAGACCGCGCCGCAGCCCCTGCAAATTTGTTGGCCGACGCTCGCATTGTGTCACTGATAGGTGATTTGAACGACTTGCTGAGCCAGCGCAAATTACCAACCAGCAATACCAACGTTGTCTTTCACCTAGCCGCTGCGGTGAGCGGTGAATGCGAAGCCGATTTTGACTTGGGTATGCGCAGCAATTACCAGGCCACGCGCTCTTTGCTTGAAGCTTGCCGAGCGCTCAACACAAAACCGACTTTCGTATTTGCCAGCTCGCTAGCGGTATTTGGCAAAGTGCCAGGCTTCCCCATGCCTGCGCTCATTGAAGACGACACTTTACCCACCCCGCAAAGCAGCTGCGGCACACAGAAATTGATTGGCGAAAGTTTGGTCGCAGATTTTGGTCGCAAAGGCTTCATCACCGCCCGCAGTGTGCGCTTGATGACCGTCAGCGTACGCGCTGGCAAGCCAAATGGCGCAGCGTCTGGCTTTTTGAGTGGCATGGTTCGCGAGCCCCTGGCTGGCCTCAAAGCCGCCTGCCCTGTGCCGGCAGCTACTTTGATCGCCTTGGCTTCCCCTGCAAGAACCGTAGAAGGTATCATCCGCGCCGCTGAAGTCAGCAGCGAAGCTTGGGGCCCCTTAAAAGCGGTGAACTTGCCTGCGCTGTGCACCAGCGTGGGTGAGATGGCTGCGGCGCTTGAACGTGTCGCAGGCAAAACGGCAACAGATTTGCTGGATTGGACACCCGACCCTGATATTTTGAAATTGGTAGAAACTTGGCCTGGCGCTGTTTCATCCAAACGCGCCAACAAACTCGGCCTCCAAGCTGACACCGACTACGAAGCCATCATTCACGACTACATCCGCGAAAATCAAGAAGCGATCAAACTCAAAATCAACCCGTAATCCGGCTTTAGAAAAAGTTTTAGGAACAATATGAGCAAAATCCTGCTGGGCTGCATTGCTGACGATTTCACAGGTGCCACCGACTTGGCCAACAACCTCGTACGCGCAGGCATGCGGGTGGTGCAAACCAATGGCGTACCGACCAAACCTTTAGCTTCGGATGTCGATGCCGTTGTTATTGCTTTGAAAACGCGCACCATCGCACCTGTAGATGCCATTGCCCAGTCTCTAGCTGCTCTTAATTGGTTAAAACAAGCAGGTAGCCGGCAAATATACTTCAAGTATTGCTCTACATTTGATAGCTGGTATGGCGTTGATGGCAGCGACAAGCGCGGCAACATTGGCCCTGTGACGGAAGCGCTGATGGATGCCATGGACGTAGATTTCACCATCGCCACGCCTGCCTTTCCCGACAACGGACGCGCCGTCTTCAAAGGCCACTTGTTTGTGGGTGATGTGTTGCTGTCCGAGTCCAGCATGAAAAACCACCCGCTCACACCAATGTTGGATGCCAATTTGGTCAACGTGATGCAAGCGCAGTGCCAGCGTAAAGTTGGGCTGATTGACTACCGCACGGTTGCAGCTGGAGAAGTGGCCTTGCAAACCCGCATCGCCAAGCTGCGTGCCCAAGGCGTTGGCATCGCCATTGTCGATGCCATCTCGAACGAAGATTTGATGCGCTTGGGCCCTGCACTCGCAGATTTGCCTTTGGTGACGGCTGGTTCGGGCGTGGCGATTGGTTTACCGCAGAATTTCGGCATTCAAGCCAATGGCGAGTCGGCAGCTCAGGCCGCTACTCTACCTGCTGCCAAAGGTTGGCAAGCGGTCGTGTCTGGCAGCTGTTCGCAAATAACCAATGCACAGGTTGCTGCATGGCAGGCCAGCGGTCAACCACACAAAGCATTGAACTTAACTGCCGTGCTGGGTAGTGATACTCAAAGCCAAGCAGAAGTGCAAAGCGTGTTGTCGTGGGCGAAACCGTTTTTGACGCGCGGGCCGGTGCTGATCTACTCAACGGCAGATGTTGAATCCGTCAAAACCACCCAAACCTTGCTGGGCAGCGACGCCACAGGTGCGCGGGTTGAGCAGGCGCTAAGCGCGATTGCCAAGGGCTTGGTTGAACTCGGCGTGCAACAACTGGTGCTTGCCGGTGGTGAAACATCGGGTGCTTGCGTGCTGGCACTGGGTGTTGAGCAGATGCAAATCGGCCCCCAAATCGACCCCGGTGTGCCATGGTGCTACGGGCTGAGTTCTAAGGCGGGAGAGGCAGCCGGTGTCAACATCCACCTCACACTCAAATCAGGAAATTTCGGAAGTTCTGATTTCTTTGTCAAAGCGTTCAAACTATTAGAGTAAATACAACATGCCGAAATTCGCCGCCAATTTGTCCATGATGTACGTTGAATTGCCGTTTTTAGACCGCTTCGAAGCAGCGGCTAAAGATGGTTTTAAAGCGGTGGAATACTTATTTCCCTACACTTTTGAGGCCAAAGAACTGGCAGCAAGGCTGAAAAACAACGGTCTGCAGCAAGTTTTATTCAACCTGCCACCCGGCGGTGTGGATCCAGCCTCCATAGACGCAGCTTGGAACAGTGGCATGCGCGGCATCGCCTGCATAGCTGGGCGCGAGGCGGAATTTGCAGCCGGTGCTGACTTGGCACTGCGCTACGCCGAAGACTTGGATTGCCCCAGATTGCACATGATGGCGGGTTTGGTTCCCTTGGGTGAAAACAAAGAAAATGTGCATGAAACCTATATCAATAATGCCAAAGCTGCTAGTCAATTGGTAGCAAAACAAGGTATTAACCTGCTCCTAGAACCCATCAACACCCGAGACATCCCCCGTTTTTTCTTAAACCGCCAAGACGAGGCGCATGCGCTGATTGCCGAAATCGGACAACCCAACGTCAAAGTGCAAATGGATTTGTACCACTGCCAAATCGTAGAAGGCGACGTCGCCACGAAAATCCGGCAATACCTGCCAACGGGCAATGTAGGCCACTTCCAAATCGCCGGCGTGCCAGAGCGGCATGAGCCTGATATTGGCGAAATGAACTACCCGTATTTGTTCGATGTGATCGACTGTTTGGGATACGACGGCTGGATTGGCTGCGAATACAAACCGAAATTAGGCGGACAACCGAACGGCACATCCAGCGGCCTCGGCTGGTTGAAACCGTATTTACGTTGAAGCGAGCTAATTTATGCTGATTTTTGCTATATTTTTAATAGCTACGTAGGAAATAAATACGCTGACTATATTAATTTTTAACCTCTAATCTGCGTATTCACTCACCGGTACGCAACTGCAAAACAGATTGCGGTCGCCATAAACGTTATCTACGCGTCCCACGGGTGCCCAGTATTTATTCTGCTTGAGTTTTTGCAACGGATAAGCGCCCACTTCACGGCTGTAAGGACGAATCCAATCCTCCCCCAGCAAACTGTCCGCTGTATGCGGTGCGTGTTTGAGCGGGTTGTTGTCTTGCGGCCAAACGCCCTGCTCAACCTTGGCAATCTCGGCACGAATCGCAATCATCGCGTTGATGAAGCGGTCCAGTTCATACAGCGTCTCGCTCTCGGTTGGTTCGACCATGAGCGTGCCTGCCACCGGGAAGCTCAAGGTCGGTGCATGAAAACCGTAGTCAATCAAACGCTTGGCGACGTCTTCGGCCGAGATGCCACTCGCACCGCCGGTGGATTCTTTCAATGGGCGCAAGTCCAAAATGCACTCATGCGCGACGTAGCCCTGCTCGCTGGCATACAGCGTGGGGTAATGGTCTTTCAATCTGGTGCTGATGTAGTTGGCGCTCAAGATCGCAATTTCAGTCGCATCTTTCAAACCCTCAGCACCCATCATGCGGCAGTACATCCAGCTGATCGGCAGTACCGCCGCATTGCCCAGCGGGGCGGCACTGATAGCGCCCACTTTAAAATTCCGTTCGCCCTGAGCTTGTCGAAGGGTTTCGAGAGGCTCAACCCGAACGGAAGTGTTGACAGCATCGTAAGTCGCATGTCCCGGCAAATACGGCACCAAATCCGCTACCACACACACCGGGCCGACACCGGGGCCGCCGCCGCCGTGCGGGATGCAAAAGGTTTTGTGTAGATTCAGATGACTCACATCGCCGCCAAACTCGCCCGGCGCAGCTGTGCCGACCAAGGCGTTCATGTTCGCGCCGTCCACATACACGCGGCCACCGTAGCTGTGCACCATGGCGCAGAGTTCTTTGACGCTGGTTTCAAATACACCGTGGGTGCTCGGGTAGGTGATCATCACGCAGGCCAGATGGGCAGCGTGATGATCGCACTTGGCTTTCAAATCGGCCATATCGACGTTGCCCTGCGCGTCGCAAGCCGTGACCACCACCGTCATCCCGGCCATTTGGGCGCTGGCGGGGTTGGTGCCGTGCGCGCTGCTAGGAATCAGGCAAATATTGCGGTGCGCCTGGCCATGGGCTTCAAAATACGCCTTGATCACCAGCAAACCGGCGTATTCGCCCTGCGAGCCCGCGTTGGGCTGCAGGCTGGTACCCGCATAGCCCGTGGCTTGGCATAGCCAGGCGCGCAATTGCTCGTCCAGCTCGGCATAACCTTGCAATTGGTCGTACGGCGCAAAGGGGTGAATATTGGCAAACTCGGGCCAGGTGATCGGGATCATCTCACTGGTGGCGTTGAGCTTCATGGTGCAACTGCCCAGCGGGATCATGCTGCGGTCCAGCGCCAGGTCTTTGTCGCTCAGCGCGCGGATGTAGCGCAGCATCGCGGTTTCTGAATGGTGTGTGTTGAAAACGGGATGCGTCAAAAACGGGCTGGTACGACGAAGCTCGGGGGGAATCAAGGATGTCACACCCGCTTCAAAATCGCTCACTTGCGGCATGGCTTGCCCATCTTTGGCGAAGAACGACCAAACCAGTTCAATATCGTCCCGTGTCGTGGTTTCATCCAGCGAGATACAAATGTAGTTTTCCCATGCAACCCGCACGTTAGCCGATGCATTGATTGCCTTAGCTGCTATAGATTGTGTAGCATCATCGGTTTTCAAGCACAGAGTATCAAAAGCCTGAACCAAAGTGCCCCGGTGCGCTAGGGTGTAGCCCAATTGCTGCAAACCCTTGGCCAAAATGGCGGTGTAAGCGGCCACACGCTGCGCAATGCGCGTCAAACCCTGTGGGCCGTGGTAGACGGCGTACATGCTGGCAATCACCGCTGGCAGCACTTGCGCGGTACAAATATTGGAGGTGGCTTTTTCACGGCGAATATGCTGCTCGCGGGTTTGCAACGCGAGGCGGTACGCTGGGTTGCCATGCACGTCCACGCTAACGCCGACCAAACGGCCCGGCATAGAGCGCTTGTATTCGTCTCTGCATGCCAAAAACGCCGCGTGCGGCCCGCCGTTCCCCATGGGCATACCAAAACGCTGCGTCGTACCCAAAACAATGTCTGCGCCCCACTCACCCGGTGGCTTTAACAGCGTCAAAGCCAGCAAATCAGCCGCCACGATAAACGCCGCGCCCTTGGCATGGGCTTTGGCCACTTCAGCACGCAAATCAGCAATCGCGCCACTGGTGCTGGGGTACTGGTCCATGATGGCAAAGAAATCACGGTTTGCCATCCAGTTGTCCCAATCTTCCCCCGAATTGGCGACCAAGACCTCGATACCCAAAGGCTTTGCGCGGGTTTTAACCACCTCAATCGTTTGTGGATGGCAGTCACCCGTGATGATAAAGGTGTTGCTCTTGGATTTGACACTGCGCTTGGCCAGCGTCATCGCCTCCGCCGCTGCCGTCGCTTCGTCCAGCATAGACGCATTCGCCATCGGCAAACCCGTCAAATCGCAGACCATGGTTTGAAAATTCACCAGCGCTTCCATACGCCCCTGGCTGATCTCGGCCTGGTACGGCGTGTAGGCGGTGTACCAGGCCGGGTTTTCCAGAATATTACGCAAAATCACGCCTGGCGTCTGGGTGCCGTAATAGCCTTGCCCGATGAAGCTTTTGAACACCTTGTTTTTACCCGCCATGGCTTTGAGCTCAGCCAAAGCCTGCGCTTCCGTCGCCGGATGGGGTAAATCCATACGTGCGTTGCGTGCAATACTGCGCGGCACGATGGTGTCGATCAGCGCTTGTCTCGAAGCCGCACCCACCACGCGGAGCATATGCACCTCGTCTGCAGCGTCAATACCAATGTGGCGGGCGATGAATTCGGACGTATTCTCTAATTCGAGCAAAGTGGGGGCAGACTTCATGAGCACGGCAAAACTTAGTTAATTTTTTGATTTAAGCGGCGAATTTGGTGTAACAGGTCTCATCCATCAGCGCATCCAGTTGCGTGGCGTCAGACAACTTGACTTTAAAGAACCAGCCCGCACCCAGCGGGTCGCTGTTAGCCAGTGCCGGGTCCACGCGCAACGCCTCATTCACCTCGGTGATCACGCCGCTGACTGGCATGTAAACGTCAGCCGCTGCTTTGACCGATTCGACCACGCCAGCCACCTCTTTTTGCGTAAAACTAGCGCCCACTTCTGGCAAATCGACAAAAACCACATCGCCCAAGGCGTCTTGCGCATGATGGGTGATACCGACGATGGCGGTATCGCCGTCAATTTTTAGCCATTCGTGGTCTTCGGTGTACTTCAACGTCATGTGATTTCTCCTAAAAAATTAATCGATAAATAAATGGGGAAGATTCTAATTATTCTGCTTTGAAAAATTAGCCACGGAAATAGCGGTTTGGCACAAAAGGCATAGCCGCAACCTCCATAGCCACGACTTTACCGCGAACCATGGCATTGATTCGGGTGCCGACCGCAGCAAATTCTGCGTTAACGTAGCCCATCGCAATCGGTTTATCAATCGTAGGCGCGAGCAAACCGCTGGTGACTTCACCAATGCGCTTGCCACTGGCGTCCTGTAATTCGGTGTGTTCGCGCACGGGAACACGGTCCAAGGCGACCAAACCGACCCTTTTTCTCGGTGATTTGCTGTTTTTAGGGTCATTTTGCACACTAGCAGGCGTATTTATTGCCTTTTCAGCTATTATATTTGTAGCGCCGATATAACCACCAGCTCGCGCACCCTCCGCACGGCGCACCTTTTGCATGGCCCAGCCCAGCCCCGCCTCTACAGGGTTGGTCGTCGCGTCAATGTCTTGGCCGTACAAACACAACCCGGCTTCCAGTCGCAGCGAGTTGCGCGCACCCAGTCCAATTGGTTTGACCTCCGTCTCCGCCAGCAGCGCTTTGGCCAGCATCTCGGTTTGCTCGGCGGATACGGAGATTTCAAAACCGTCTTCCCCCGTGTAGCCGCTGCGGGTGACAAAGCAATCAGCCCCGGCGATGATGAAACGGCCGCCGGTCATAAACACCAATTTCTCGATTCCAGGGGTCAATCTTGACATCACCGTCGCCGCTTGTGGCCCTTGCAAGGCCAGCAAACCGTGGGTGGCCATGGTAATAACTTGGCAGCGGCTGCCGATGTACTGCTGGATGTGCGCAATATCACCCGCCTTGCACGCGCCGTTGACAATGACAAAAATCTCGTCATCCGCCACTTTGAAAAACATCAAATCGTCAATGATGCCGCCCGCTTCGTTGGTAAGCAGGCCGTAGCGCTGTTTGCCCACGGGCAGGTCGATCACATCCACCGGCATCAGGGTTTCAAACGCGACTGCCGCGTCTTTGCCCACCAGGCGCAATTGCCCCATGTGCGAGACGTCAAACAATCCGGCATGGTTGCGGGTGTGATGATGCTCGGCGACCAATCCGCTAGGGTATTGGACCGGCATGGCATAACCCGCAAACGGCACCATACGTGCGCCCAAAGCGACATGTAAGTCGTACAAAGGGGTATGAAGCAGTGGTGTTTGCAGCTCGGTAGCGGTAGTTTCAGTAGACAAAAGACTCTCCTAAGGCATGAAGTATGAATCTCCAGCGCCATAGGCCAATAATAGCCCGATAATTAGGCCTATGTCATCCTCAAAAGTCCTCTTCGGCTTCCACGCCGTCAACGTGCGCCTCAAAACCGCCCCCAAATCCGTCATCGAGATCTACCACGACGCCACCCGTCGCGATGCGCGCATGCGGCAATTCATCGCCAAAGCGTCCGACATGGGAATGAAATTGATTGAATCCGACGGCGAACGCTTGGTCAAACTGGCCGGCGGCCACGGTCACCAAGGCGTGGTTGCCAAGGTTGAAGCCGTCACCCAAGTGCATTCTCTCGATGAATTGCTTGAAAACCTCGAAGCTGCCAATGAAGACGTGCCACTGGCAGAACGCGTCAACCCCTTGATTTTGGTGCTGGACGGCGTGACCGATCCGCACAACCTGGGTGCCTGCCTGCGCGTGGCCGACGGTGCGGGCGTTCATGCTGTGATTGCCCCCAAAGACAACGCCGCCGGCATCAACGCCACGGTCGCCAAAGTTGCCAGCGGTGCGGCCGAAACCGTGCCCTACTTCATGGTCACCAACCTGGCGCGTACGCTGAACGAGTTGAAAGAACGCAACATCTGGATCATCGGCACCAGCGACCAAGCGACCAAAACGCTCTACCAAACCGACTTCAAAGGCCCAGTCGCCTTGGTTTTAGGCGCAGAAGGCGACGGCATCCGCCAGCTAACCGCCAAAACCTGCGACGAGCTGATCAGCATCCCTATGATGGGTGCAGTCGAGAGTCTGAACGTCTCAGTTGCCAGTGGCGTTTGCCTGTATGAGGCGATGCGGCAGCGTACAACATAAACAACGGCATAAATTGTGCCAAAATTGATATCATGCGTTTAAACACACAAGAGCAGCAAGCCGTCAGTCAAGCCATCCACAAGGCAGATATGTCTGCGAGCATCTATTTGTTTGGCTCTCGGGCGGACGACGCAGCCAAGGGCGGCGATATTGACCTGCTGGTATTGTCGAAAAAAATCAAACTCATGGACAAGCTAGTCATTTTGTCGCAACTCCACCGCCAGTTTGGTGAACGAAAAATTGATATTGCGGTTTTTCCAGATGCCGAAGCACCATTTCCGCAAATAGCGATAAAAACTGGCGTTTTAATTTCCTAATTTCTAATCTAGTTTCCGCACCCAATGGTCAAACCTCAAATCGCGCTACTCGTGCAAGAACTTGCAGGTTTAAAGCTTGCTGCGGACTATTTGAATTTTTCTCTAGAACGCTGCCAAGCGTTTCTGAGCGACACCGCGCAAAATTCGCCCGAAGCACTTGAGCGACTCGAATCGTTGACCAGTCGTTTCGCTAGGCTTGCTGATCTACTGACACAACGCATATTTCGGCTCATAGACGATATTGAACTTGTAGGTAGCAGCACCTTGCTGGACCGTATTTATCGTGCTGAAAAACGTGGCTGGCTTGATGCCGCGCAAATGATCGAGATTCGCGAGCTTCGCAACCTCATCGCACATGAATACGCCAACGATAAAATGCCAGAGATTTTCAGCGCCGTGGCAGCGCTGTCGCCACCCTTACTAGCCATCGTCCCCAAAGTGACCCTTCACGCTCAAACCCTTATTCACAAATACCCTGCAAAATGAATCAAAAATACAAGCTTTTTACTACACTTTTAATAGCAGTCTTATCAGTGTTTACAATGGCTAGCTGCACACAAGAGCAGCAAAACAAGATCAGCCGTGACATCCAAAATTACACCGGAACCAACGGCGTTTTAGAAATCTATGCTGGCGACAAGGTTGTCCGTCGCTTCCTGAAAATCGACAAAATCAGCACTGCCCTAGGCACCGATGACGGCAAAGCGCGTGCTTACCGCTATGGCTACGGCATCTTGGATGAAAACTTGAACATGATTGCCGATGCGGGTGAGAAAAAAGTCTATTTTGAAATCAGCGACTACGCGACGAATTACGTGTTTTTTGAGAATCCACGGTAATTCTTGTTAAATTGTTTTTGCAGCATTAAAATCCGTTTATGACTATGAACCACCGCACTTCCTTGCTACGCTTTTGTTTAGGCTTGATGATTGCCAGCCTAGCCGCAACGTCTTTTGCAGCTAAAAAACCTGCTGCTGCAAAAACCAAAGCTGCAAATGCTGTTGCCACGGCAAAAACGGTGAAGCAATCCACTGCCAAAGTAGCAAAAGCAGCGAAGCCTGTTAAACCTTCAATTGAAGATTGGGGTCCAGGTGCGATTCAGGGGCCGTATGTCAAACGGGCGAATTTGAAGTTGGAAACAGCGTCAGTCGAAGCTCGTCAAATAGCGGATTGGGTGGTTGACTCGGGTGACAACAAAAACATGCCCTTCGTCATCCTAGATAAAAAGGAAGCCAGAGTTTATGTGTTCCACGCGCATGGTGGCTTGCGTGGTGCCGCACCTGTGTTGCTGGGCATCACGGCGGGTGATGATTCGTTTCCAGGTGTAGGCAACAAGCCTTTATCGCAGGTGAAGCCGGAAGAAAAAACAACACCTGCGGGTCGGTATCTAGCCGCATCTGATAAAAACATCAAAGGCGCAGA
>JAYUJX010000544.1:0-3966 GCA_043764955.1 Polaromonas sp. | reverse complement strand
GCGATGCGCCTGTTGTCCAAGTAAGTAGGCACTACAATCCCAGCTTCCCCTTGTAGTTCAATGGATAGAACGAGTGCCTCCTAAGTGCTAGATACAGGTTCGATTCCTGTCGAGGGGACCAAATTTAATTATTTCAGACAGCATCAGCCGCTCCGATCCGCTTCAATCGCAGCAATGTCGATCTTTCTCATTTCCATCATGGCTTCGAACGCGCGCTTGGCCACCCCTCGATCAGGATCGGCGATCGCGGCCATCAGGGCGCGCGGCGTGATCTGCCACGACAGTCCCCACTTGTCTTTGCACCAACCGCATTCGCTTTCCTGACCGCCGTTTCCGACAATCGCGTTCCACAACCGGTCCGTTTCAGCCTGGTTGTCGGTCGCGATCTGGAACGAGAAAGCTTCGTTGTGCTTGAACTCTGGCCCCCCGTTCAGGCCGAGACAAGGGATGCCCATCACAATGAACTCGACCGTCAAAACATCGCCCTGCTTGCCCGCAGGATAGTCGCTAGGCGCGCGAAGGACGGCCCCCACCGTACTATCCGGAAACGTCTCGGCGTAGAACTTCGCGGCGTCCAACGCCGTGCCGTCGTACCAGAGACAAATCGTGTTCTTGCTGACCATCTTGGTTCCTCCAAATTTAGGACAGATAAGTGAATTCAAACCGCGCAGGGGCTGGACTACTTCGGCAACTTGCCACCACGGAGTGAAATTTTCCGCCACGGTGCAGACCAAGTCAAGTGGAAGCGCATCCGCAGTACACTGGAGAGCATGGCGACGCCTTGTTCGGTGAAGGCGTAGGGCAATGTGCGCCGTCCCCCTCTGGCGTTTGACATCACAATTTGTGATGTCAAACCCGCAACAGCCAGCGAACTCGTCACAGTTTGTGATGACTTGCCGTCTATTGAGAAAAACCATAACAAAAATAGATTCTAACCGGCGTATTTATTGCCTAAACTGCTATATTATTTATAGCCAACGCACTACCCCTTTGTAAGCGTGCCAGCTGGCATGCCCCAGCCATGGCCCAATCAGCAGCAAGCCCACGCCATAGGGAACTAGCGCCACAGCGACCAAAGCGGTCACCAGCAGCCCCCACAGCAACATCACCAAAACATTGCTAAAAACCACCTGCAGGCTGGTGATAGCGGCTGAAATGGCGTCGGTATCGCGGTCCAAAATCATGGGGATGGAGACGACGGAGATGGCAAATACCAGCACGGCGAAAAACCCACCGACCAACAAATAAACGGCCAAAAACTCCCAGTTTTGCAGGCTAAAGATGGCTTGTATCACCCCTGTGGTGGATGGCATGCCGGTATTGAAAAACACCGCAAACACCACCAAAGACGCCCTGCCCCACAGCAGCTCCAACACCATCAGCACCAGCACCAGCATGCCCATGCTGCGGATGTGTTTGTCCCAGCAAATCAGCGATGCGCCCAGCTCCGGTTTTAAACCCAGCCCCAGCCGGCGGCTGGCCTCGTACAAACCCATGGCTATAAATGGCCCGACCAACAGGCAGCCTGAGGCTATCGACATGGCATATTCAGGTTTGTTGCGAAAAACGATGCCCAGCACTAGCGCCATCAGCCAAAAACACACACCGTAAAACGCGGCAATGCCTTTGGCAGCCATCATGTCGCGCCATCCCTGGGCTAGCCAATTAAACGGGTCTGCAAAGATTAAAGTGACGACTTCTTTGGTGGGTGCGTCTGACGGCGGTGGCACGTAGGGCACATAAGCCTCAGTATTCTCTTTTTTAGGGTCTTGGGTCACGTCATTCATATCCGCTAGGGTATCTCAACACCACGGCCTAAACCATCAATGAAAACACTGAGTTAGCATGACCTTACCTAGACCGCAGTGTGCGGCTCAACATCATCACCGGCAGCAGCCCCACCAAAACTAGCGCCAGCGATGGCAACGCCGCCTCGCCCAAACGCTCGTCGCGCGCCAATTGGTAGGCGACGACTGCCAGCGTATCGGAATTGAAGGGGCGCAGCACCAGCGTGGCGGGCAGCTCTTTCATCACATCCACAAAAACCAACAGCGCCGCCGCTGCGGTGGAGCGCGTCAACAGCGGCAAATGCACACGTTTGAGCAGTCCCAAGCCGCTGACGCCCAACATGCGGGCCGAGTCGTCAAAACTGGTCGGAATCTTGGCGTAACCGCTTTGCACCGACTGCAGTGCCACGCCGGTAAAACGCACCAGATACGCCCAAATTACTCCTAAAATTGTAGCTGTCACCCAATATCCTACACCGGCTTGTGGCAGTTTTAACTGTATAAAACCAACTGGAATCAGCAGCCCCACCACGATGACCGCGCCCGGAACGGCATAACCCACGCCCGCCAGCTGCGCCACACCACGAGTCAGCGCGTCAGGTCGCGTGCGCACCGCAAAGGCCAAAACCAAAGCCAAAGCAACCGCCAGCACTGCGCTGATGCCGCCCAGCATCAAGCTGTTTGCCGCCCACTGCCCAAACTGCGCCCACGGCGGTGGCGCGTCTGCCGATTTCAGCGACGCTAAAAACGGTCGCAACATGAACAACAGCGGCAAAATGAACCCCATCAACACTGGCACGCCGCACACCAGCCACGCAAAAACCATGCGCTTGCCCGACAGTTTGATGACCTCAGCACTCGATTTGACCGGCGCACTTGCCGCATGGCCACCTTTGGTGACAGCAAAACGCATTTTCTTTTGCGCTTTGTGCTCTAGTTTGAGCAACACCACCACGACCAAGAGTAATAACGTAGCCAGTTGCGCGGCGGCGATGCGGTTGTCCAGCACCAGCCAGGCTTTGTAGATGCCAGCGGTGAAGGTTTGGATGCCAAAGTAGCTGGAAACGCCAAAATCAGCCAACGTTTCCATCAGTGCCAGCGCCACGCCTGCCGCCACGGCAGGACGCGCCAGCGGCAACGCGATCTCGCGCACGCGCCTGCGCATGGGAGCGCCCAGCAGGCGGGCGGCGTCCATCAAATGCGTGGCACGGTCTGCCAGCGCGGTGCGTGCCAACAGGTAAACATACGGGTACAAGCAAAAGGTAAACACCCAAGCCGCGCCCCAAACACTTCGGATTTCAGGGAAAACGCGGCCTTCCAAGTTAAAAGTCGCTCTGATCGCCGTTTGCAAAGGCCCGCTGAACTGCAAAAAGTCGGTGTACGCATACGCCACCACATACGCCGGCATGGCGATGGGCAGCAAGAGCGCCCACTCAAAGGTTTTGCGCCCGGCAAAGTCAAACAGCGTCACCGCAGCAGCCGTCGCCATGCCCACCACCGCCACGCCCACCGCCACGGCGATACACAACAGCAACGTGGTCAACGCGTAATCGGGCAGCACGGTGCTGCTCATTTCACGCAAAATTTGTGCAGATTCGCTGTTCCACTGCAAGGTTGAGGCCAGCACCGCCAAAATCGGCAGCAGCAAAACCAACGCCAGCAGGCACAGAAACACGCTCAACGCAAACCTCAAAGGTCGTGGCGTAACTGTGCTAACTGTTGATGTGGCTGGGGTGGAGATGGATAAAGACATAAATCTAAATGCGAATTGTACGCATTTAATTACCCGTATTTAAAGAGCAACAATCGACTTAACCCCTACAATGGCCGTTATGTATTTAGAGGTTTCCCAGCTCCACGTCCACTACGCCAACCGCCCCACACCCGCTGTAGCCGGCGTGTCTTTTGGGCTGCGTGCTGGCGACATTGGCGTGCTGATTGGCCCCTCAGGCTGCGGCAAAACCACGCTGTTGCGCGCGGTGGCGGGCTTAGAGCGTGCCAGCAGCGGCGAAATCAAGCTCGCCAAGTCGATTGTCAGCAGCGTTAACACCTTCGTCCCCGCCGAATCACGCCGCATCGGTATGGTGTTTCAAGATTACGCGCTTTTCCCCCACTTGGACGTGGCGCACAACGTGGCTTTCGGCATCCACCACCTGCCCAAAGCCGAACGCATGGCACG
>JAYUJX010000543.1:0-1092 GCA_043764955.1 Polaromonas sp. | reverse complement strand
ATTTGGTCAAAACCTACACCATGGGTGACCAAACTGTGCATGCGCTGCGCGGTGTGTCACTCGACATTGCCACGGGTGATTTTGTCGCCATCATGGGTGCATCAGGCTCAGGTAAATCGACGCTGATGAACATTTTAGGTTGCCTCGATTTACCGACCACGGGTGAATACCATTTGGCGGGCGAAGCAGTAGAGGGCATGGAACAAGACCAGCTGGCGTCGATTCGCAATCGCCGCATCGGCTTTGTGTTCCAGCAGTTCAACCTGCTGCCGCGCACCAGCGCCTTGGAAAACGTCGAGTTGCCCATGGTGTACGGCGGCATCAAAGCGGTTGAGCGGCATGCGCGGGCGATGAAGGCGTTGACGCAAGTCGGCTTGGGTGAGCGTTTTCACCACACACCGGCGGAGTTGTCGGGTGGCCAGCAGCAGCGTGTGGCTATTGCTCGGGCTCTGGTGAATCAACCGCAATTGATTTTGGCGGATGAACCTACCGGCGCGCTGGATTCGGAAACCTCAGAAGATATCATGAACCTGCTTACCGAGCTGAACAAAACCGGCATGACGGTGGTTTTGGTCACGCATGAGGCAGATATTGCAGATTGGGCACGGCGCAAGATTGTGTTTAAGGATGGGCATATCATTGAAGATATGGTTCAGGTAGGAGGGAAATTTTCCTACGAGCCGCCTCTAGGGAAATTAGCCCCCTCGGGGGGCAGCGTAGCTCACGAAGCGGCAAGCGTGGGGGTCATTTCAACATGAACTTCTTCGCCGCCGTTCGCAGCGCCTTCCGCGCTCTCGCCGCCAACACCCTACGCAGCATTTTGACCATGCTGGGCATCATCATCGGCGTGGCAGCGGTTATCACCATGATTGCGGTGGGTCGTGGCGCGACCGACCGTGTGCAAGAGCAAATGAAGGGCTTGGGGTCAAACATCATGCTGGTCATGCCGGGTGGAGTGACGCAGGGTGGCGTGCGCTTGGGTTCATCCACAGGTCAAGGTTTGTCGGAGGACGATGCCAACGCCATTGCGCGTGACGTGCCCGAGGTACAAGTTGCCGCACCGTCCATGCGCACAGGCGCGCAGGTGATTGC
>JAYUJX010000542.1:0-18088 GCA_043764955.1 Polaromonas sp. | reverse complement strand
CTAAATCCTGCTTCCGGGAAATTGAACTAGCCTGTTTATAGACGGATACGCGCTTTTCAAACATAGGGTTGCACCTGATAGGATTCGCCAACATACGCGTCTGTGTCACCTAGAAGACACCAGCAGAACATCAAATTTAGGTGCGAAAATGTGCCTCTAGCCGGCGTATTTATTACCTAAAACGCTATAAAAATAATAGCAAAAATCAGCTAAAACTACGCTAAAGAACGTTTTAAGCGAATCTCTTCCAGCTTCGCGCCGCCTACTTCCACGGTTTTCAAGGTGGTCATTTCACGTTTAAAGCCGGCCATGTCGTAGAAGTGCAAGGCACGTTCGTTTTGGACGAGTACCCACAGTGTGGCTTCTGTGAATTCTTCTTCTAACATGCCTTCTCGGGCGGCGTCCCACAGCGCCAAGCCTACTCCCTTGCCCCAACGCTCAGGGTCAACGTAGACGGCCCAGATTTCACCAGTGGTGGGTTTGGTTTTGGCGTCGCGGGAGCGGTCGAAGCCTACGAAGCCGACAACTTTTTCGCCGGTTTTGGTGGAACCCATGGCGACCCAGACTTGCGGCTCTGAGTATTCGATGGCGTCCGTCCAGAAGGCTTGGCGTTTTTCGGTGGACAAAGCGTCCAAATGCTCATCCGCCATGATGCCGGCGTAGGCGATTTGCCAAGCGCGGATGTGGATGGCGGTGATGGCGGGGACATCGCCCAGAGTTGCGGGTCGTACGGTGATGTTTTGCATGATTTTTCTTGTTTACAATGTGAAAAGGCTAGTGATAGAGGTCGATAATACTAGGGCTAGATAATACCCATTCAAAACTAACTTAACAGGAGAATCATCATGGCAAAAGGTCTCGGATCACAAAAAATGGTTAAAAAACCAAAGAAAGACACGTCTCCACCCAAAGCGATATCGGTTGACGCCGTGCGCCCAACCGTGGTGACGCAAGTGCCTTTGCGCGGCAAAGCGGCTAAATTGCCTAAAAAGTAAGCACGTTTGACTTGTCTCCGTTCGCATTGAGCTTGTCGAAATGCATCAAAGGTAAACCAATTGCACTCAGAAGACTTCGACAAGCTCAGTCCGAACGGTATTGTGCAGCCCAAACCGCAGGCGAGAAACCCTCTGCACGGCGTGACCTTGGAGGCGATGGTGACTGCGCTGCAATCCCATTACGGCTGGGACGAGCTGGGTCAGCGGATCCACATTCGCAGCTTTGTGCTCGACCCCAGCGTGGCGTCTAGTCTCAAGTTTTTGCGCAAAACGCCGTGGGCGCGTGAGAAGGTGGAGAGTTTGTATTTGTTCATGCTGCGTGAGCAAAAGCGCGCGGCAAGCTAACTTTGCTGCCAGTCAAAAACGGTGTCGGCCCTAGCGTCGTGGGCCTACCTAAAAATGACGCGAAAGACGAATCCAAACAAGGGCGCACCCCTTGGATCACCATCACCGACTTCCTAGTTGATCGCTTCCCAGCCATCGCGCGCGCCACTTGGCTGCAGCGCATGGCCGATGGCGATGTTGAAGACGAATTTGGCAAACCTGTCACCCCAGATCGCCTCTACCAAGGCCACATTCGCGTCTATTACTACCGTGATTTAGAAGTTGAAGAACGCATCCCTTTCGACGAAATGATCTTGCACCAAGACGAGCACCTCGTCGTCGTTGATAAACCGCACTTCCTGCCCGTCACCCCCTCTGGCAAATACCTGCAAGAAACCGTACTGGTGCGGCTGAAACGCAAGCTCGGTTTAGACGATTTGGTGCCCATCCACCGCATCGACCGCGACACAGCAGGTTTGGTGCTTTTCTCTGTTCAACCCGCCACCCGCAACGCCTACCAAGCCCTGTTTCGCGACCGCGCTGTGCATAAAACCTACGAGGCGATTGCGCCGTGGCATCCCGAATTAGCTTTTCCACTGACTCGGCACAGTCGTATTATGGAAGACACATCTGAGGACAGAGGTTTCATGACGCAGACAGAAGTGGAGACCACGCCAAATGCGCCTTTGAATGCATTGACCCACATCCAAGTTCTTGAAGTCAAAGGGAATTTAGCTCGTTACCAGCTCAAACCCGTCACCGGAAAACGGCACCAACTACGCGTCCACATGCATGCGCTGGGCATCCCGATTCAAGGCGATGGCATCTACCCCGTGCTGACGCCTGAGGGGCAGATTGACCATGAGAATCCGCTGCAACTGCTGGCGAAGTCGATTGAATGGGTTGACCCGATTACGAGGGAAGTTAGGCGGTTTGAGAGCTTACAGAATTTGAAGTTGAAATGAATTACTGCCTTTTGACGGGTCATTGCATCAAGCATCAATCAATCAAGAAGGGGAATCACAAAGCATGAGTCGACAACTAGCTTTGTCCACTGCAATGGCTCACGTCGCTTCAACAACTGTGCGTTCCATTGTGCGGTTTCCTGAAGTGCATCGGCAGGCGTCGAACGGCGAAGGATGAAACGCATGGTACGACCTTCACGCTTCAGCTTTAACTCGGCTTGCGGCCAGTGCGATGGCAAGCAAGGGTTGAAACTCAAATACTCTGAGCCAAGTTGCAGACCGAAAATGGATTCGACCGCAGCACGGTGCAACCACGCCGCAGCGCCGGTATACCAGCTCCAACCGCCCCGCCCCACATACGGCGGCTGGCTATAGACGTCACCTGCCATGACATACGGCTCAATGCCATACGCAGCACCCTGCGTGGGGTGATTGGCACGATGTGCAGGGCTCAAATACGTGAAGTACCGGTAGGCCAAATCGCAATGATTGCCATGCGTGCCAAATACGCCGAGATTTGGCAAAGATTTTGCGAATTCCGCCTGAGCCATCAAAGCCCAGACACCGGCATGCGAATATTGCCCCCCGTTTTCGCGCACACCCGGTGGATAGGCTTGGATATAACCTGCGCTCGGAGTTGCGTGAACGAGTGGTGGGTCTAACAATTTGATCAGTCCAGCATCATGGTCGATCAAATTTTCCTGCACGGCTTCTAACGCCATACGTTGCAAAGCTGGCGATGCTACACCGGACAAAACAGACCAAGCCTGTGCAATCAAATCGATGCGAGCCTCTGAGTTGAGGTGCGAGCCGAGTGCTGTGCCGTCATCAAAGAAGGCGCGCTTGAACCACTGACCATCCCAAGCTGAGCCGTCAAGTGCCGCCTTCCATCCCGTAGCGGCTTGCTCCCATTTAAGCGCACGTTCCTGATCGCCCCGCGCACGAGCCATCGGTGCAAAATTTTCCACCAATTGACACAAAAACCAAGCCAACCAAACAGACTCCCCACGTCCCTCATGGCCCACGCGGTTCATGCCGTCATTCCAGTCGCCCGTACCCATCAGCGGCAAACCGTGAATGCCGACTTTTAAACTGTGGTCTATGGCGCGGGCGGCATGTTCATACACCGATGCTTCTTGCGTACTGATGTTGGGTGTGTAGTACGCATCTTCTGCGCCATCTGGAATGGCGGTTCCTTCGATAAACGGAACTGTTTGCGCCATCAATGTGGTGTCGCCCGTAGCCTGTAGGTAGCGTACACAAGCGTGTGGCAGCCAAAGCAAGTCATCAGAAAAATGCGTCCGCACACCCGCACCACCCGGCGCGTGCCACCAGTGCTGCACATCACCTTCAGAAAATTGGCGCGACGCAGCTAAAACAATCTGCTGTTTAAGCATGCTTGGCGCTGCCCAAGTAAGCGCCATAGCATCCTGCAATTGATCGCGATAACCATATGCACCACCCGCTTGGTAGAAACCAGCCTTGGCCCAAAGCCGGCATGAGACCGTTTGGTACAACAACCAGCGATTGACCATGACATCGAAAAGTGGGTCAGGGGTAGTCACCTGTGTGGCACCCAGCAATTGATCCCATTGGTTGCGCACCGTCTCTAGTCGCTGCTGTGCCGTTATTGTTGCAGCCACGGTGGCAAGTTGTTGTGCTGCGCTCACATTTTCAGCGTAGCCCAGTAAAAAAACACGATCTGCTGTCGCACCTGCTTTTAGTTCAATTCGTGTCGATAGTGCGGCGCAAGGGTCTAGTGTGCGGTCACTGCGTTGACCAAAATGGTCTGGCAAGACCATGCGCCCTCTGGCATCAAAGCACTCACGCCGATCGCATGTCCAGTCGTCAACGTCATTTTTTGCACTGGCCAATGCTAAAAATGCCGTGCCATCGCCAAATCCGGCAGAATGGTCTCGTTGCGTGCATAACAAGGCGGTGAGTTTTTGTTCGATCGCATTGTTGGCGTCTGTATTTATAGCTTTCAAATCAGGCAATCGTTGTCGAAACATGGCTGTTTTGGTCGTGCCACGATCAGTGCGGTTAGCCCCCATCTTCCATTCGGCGATGCCCACCAAACGCAGTCGCACTGTTCGGCTACTGTCATTGAGGATTCTTACATGCACTTGTTTGACGGAAGTTTGCGCATCCACGCACCATGTCGCTGTGATGTTGAGATCGCCACGCTGGTGGCTAATTTCGCTATAGCCTTGTCCATGCGATACGTTGTAGGTAATACGGTCATCGCTACCGCCGCCGCCACAGGCGCTGGGGGAAACGCTCCATATTTCCTGCGTTTTGATATCTTGCAGTAAAAACCATTCGGCAGGCGAATCGGTCACGGGGTCGTTGGACCATGTTGTCAATTGGTTTAAACGACTGTTACCCGCCCATGTGTAGCCACCGCCCGACTCTGAGAGGATGGTTCCAAAGCCAGGATTAGCCATCACATTGACCCATGGTTTGGCGGGGCGAAGTTGCGCACTTACATTGAACTTAAATTCGTTCAAAGTAGCATCAAAGCTACCACTTGGTGTTGAGACATAACCTTTAGAATGGGTGGCTAGCGGCACAACCGCTATCGAAGTGCGGCTTCTTTGCGTCAAAGCGTGCTCATGCAGCTCAACCCATTCCTGCACATGGTGAGCAAATGGTCTTCCATCTGCAGCAAGCCGAACACGCGCCAACATATGAAGCGTGCTTAATTCAGCCAAAGTGAGCTCATTTGCGCGCAATACATGCAAATTGGCGGTGGTGTTAACAGCGTTCCCTCCACAATCTGAAATATAACGCTCGCGCAAAGCTGCCATTTCACGGTGCAATGGCATTTCATAAGATATGGGCTCTGCGTTGACAACAACCACATCGCAAGTGATACCGCCCCAAAACCACAAGCGCAAGGCTTGAACCAATGAGCGCAGCATACCCAGGCCACGCACATCATTTGCAGAAACTAAGAGTATGGGTCTGTCGGCAGAAATTCCGAAGCGCCAAAGCAATTTTTTATCACACACCTCATTCATAGCACCAACAGGAAATACATCTCGCAACTGCGGGCGCGTCAAGCTCAGCACCAAAGCCGTTGTCAACGTTTGTATAGCTGCAAATTTTTCAGCGCTGATCCCCAAACTGCGCAAACGAATACTCGCCAAGGTAGCTGACATCAGCGATGCACGTTGAACATGGCTGTGTTGGCGATATTTATCGATGACTGCTCGTAGCGTACCTTCATTATCAGTAGCAGTTGTAGCAAAAGTAAGCCGAGCTTTCGCGAAAGGTGCAATGCGTATGCGCACAGCCAATACGCAAACGGGATCTAGGCCAGTATCGAGCGCGCTACTTTCAGCGCCAGTCACCTGAGCGCTTGGCGTGGCAGCATCAAAGCGTGCTGTGGGTTGTGCAGCAACGTGGTTGCGCCCCAGCCAGTGTTGTCGATCCGTCTGAACGCGTAGGCTAACAACTTGTGGATCGGTAACTGCGACAAAATGCGCCGCATACAATTTTCGCTCTGTGACTAAGCGTGGTCTGCGCTCGAAAAGCAAGGCTTGTTGCTCGGCCAACCATTCTGCGCGCAAAAACAGGTTGCCGAATGCGGGATGCGCTTCATCAGCGAGTGGGTCGGCCAGCGTTACTTCAAAAGCAGAAAGGAGCTCAATATCTAGGGTGTGCTTGCTAAGATTACGCAGTTCAACACGTCTAAATTCAATATCATCTTCTGGACTTACCCATACTGTTGTGTGTGCTTGCAAATCAGACCATTGTGCTTCAAAGCACACGCGGTCCGAATGAAATACGCTGCTGTAATCTGCTGCCGAATCAGCCGCAGGGTGCTGGGTGATTGAAATAGCTGTAGAGTCAGAAAAAGCATCTGGAGCAGACTGACTTTGTCGACGCAAATAGAAAAAACTGCCATAAACGTCTCGTAAGGCATCATCACGCCACCGTGTTATGTTGGTTTGCCCCCAGCTGCTGTTTCCAGCTCCGTTTGCTCGCAATGTCACAGAATAACGACCGTTAGAAAGTACATGCGTAGGCTCAATTGCAGCTGCTCCAGGCTCTATATCGCGCAATAAACCGAGTGCTTTATTTTGCAGCACTTGCGATGGTGATGCGGCTGGAGGCGCATTCAAAATCGACACCTCCCGCGGGACACGCTCATGCAAAAGCGAACTCACTGCTTCTATATGGGCATTCGCCATACCCCAACGTCGTGGTGCATTGTCAAGCAGAACATTTGCAATGGCTACGATGCTCATTCCCTGGTGGTGCGCCATAAAGGTATCAACAGCAATGAAATTTTTATCACTTGTCTGACGGGCTGCACTGAAATCTAATGCCTCGATAAACCCATAGTGCGCGCGTGTAGCCATTGATTGAAGATACGCAAAGTTCTTAATAGAAAGGTTGGGGGCAATTTGCGCCGCCAACGCAGTAGCATAGGGTGCAACCACCAAATCACCAGGTGGTGTGCGGCGTAGCGCAAGGCGAGGAACACCCTGAGGTGCGTACTGGTAGGCCAGTGTTTCATCGTTGGCGGCATAAGCCGACTCCGACATACCCCAAGGCACACGGTGCTCTTTAGCAAACTCAATTTGTTCCTGCAACGCAGCGCAGCAGGCATCATGCAATACACTGTTTAGAGGCTCATCAAGCACCAATGTTGGCATGAGATACTCAAACATAGAGCCAGACCATGATCTCAAACCAGCATGTTTACCGACTGCATAAAACGGACGCCCCAAAGCGGTCCAGTGATTGACTGGTATGTCTCCTTTTGCAATAGCCAGCAAGCTGGTCAGCCGCGATTCAGAGGCCAAGAGATCATAAAAGCTGCCATCCAACTGATGCGCTTCAACCCGATAACCTATATGCAGTAAACGGCGCTTGCTGTGGTACAAAAAACTAAAATCCGCTTGCCATGCCATTTTTTTAAAGTCATGAGCCAAAGTTTGCAATATTGTTTTTGCGTCAGAAGTGTGCGAAAGCTCCAAACAAGCTTCGGCGACTGCAAGTAGATGACCACTGAGGTTGCCACTATCTACAGTCGACACGTATTTTTGCAACAACGGTGCTAGCGTCTGGGTGTCATACCAGTTGAGAAAATGCCCCCGATAGCGTTCTAACTTGGTCATTGTGTCAAGCGTCAATTGAAGGCGCTGAATCACCTCTTGTGTACTAATCCAACCGAATTGACGGGCACAAACCACACTCAGCAGGTATAGACCCATATTGGTAGGTGAAGTGCGGTGCGCCACAATATCATGTGGTGTGGTTTGTAGGTTGTCAGGTGGCAAGTGGTTGTCTTCTGCACCTACGCAACGCTCAAACAATCGCCATGTATCTCGCGCTATTCCCTCCAAATAGGATTGATCTTTGTCAGTCAATGTTGCTTTTTGAAATTTAGTACATGGACGGCTAACCCACCAAATCCATAATGGTGATGCGGCCCAAAGCAAACAAATCGCCACAGAGATAGCGACAAATGGCGTCTTTAATACCAATAAACCAAGCAACACCGCCAACGCAAAGACAGGCTCTTTCCAGTGCTGGCGCAGCAGCTCAGACAATTTGGACTTAGCCGCAGCTTGCGCACTGGCGGCAGTTGTCCACTGCAACAAATTTCGTCGGCTGATATTTGTTCTATACAGCGCGCGCCCGATGGCGTCTAGAGCCAGTATCGCTTGCTGCATCAACTGCACAATATGCCAAGTGCCACCCAGTAATGCGCGAAATAAATCAGTGAGCGCATGACGATAGAAAAACAGCTTCGCCAAATCGTCTCGGCTAGGTGATAAACCAGCCAAAGCCCCCATCAATGGCCCTGCAGAAAACGCAGCCACAACCAAAGTTAGCGCAACCAAAGGCGAAACGATAAAGCCTGACATCGCCAATAACAGCAAAATTAACGACATCGGTGCGACAAGAGAACGTCGCAAATTGTCAAGCATTTTCCAACGATTGATGGCCAGCAGCGGGTAGCGAGCGGGACTAAACAGAAATGGCAGCAATTGCCAGTCACCACGCGTCCAGCGGTGTACGCGCGAGGCGGCCACATCGGCATGAAACGGCGCCTCCTCAATCACGCTGATATCTGTCACAGCTGCACAGCGCGCCAGCGAGCCTTCAAGTAAATCATGACTCAGCACTTGCCCGTCCGCCAGACGACCAGAAAGTACAGCTTGCATCGCTTGTACGTTCAAAAGTCCTTTACCCGTAAAAGTGCCCTCGCCAAAAATATCTTGATACACCTCTGAGCTTGCTGCGCTGTAGGGATCAATACCGCATTGGCCAGCAAACAGCCAATGGAACAGCGTAAACTGTTTTGGTGATGGCAAGGGTATAGCCACGCGTGGCTGGAGAATGCCGTAGCCACTGACAATCGCGCGTTTGTCACGGTCTAAGATGGGCTGGTTGTGTGGGTGTGCTGCTATGCCCACCAAGTCGCGTAGTCTGCCTGGGGGAAGCTGCGTATCGCTATCAAGCGTTACGATGTACTTGATACCATCTGTGATGTGTGAAAGTTCGCCTAAGTCGATAAAAGCTTTGTTGTAAACCTTACTTTTTCCCAACGCTAGAGCTTCCACGAGCAGTTCCAATTTGCCGCGTTTGCGCTCCCAACCTATCCATCGCTGCTCGGTTTCACTGAAACTACGTTGCCTATGCAATACTATAAAGCGCGGTGCTTCACCTTCCACGTCTCCATCTACTTGGGGGTAGCGCACATTCAGTTGATCTACCCGCTCACAAGCCAATCGCAGCAACACATCATCGGTTGCCAGTGTTTGCGTATCAGCGTCTACCCAATCAGTCAGCATTGCAAACTGAGCATGTCGTTCAGGGTTGGCGAGGTAATGAAGCTGCAAACGATGCGCCAAGTCCTTAACCGCTGATTCGCTGGACAACATGGCGGGGACGACCACCATCACTTTGTGCTCTGGAGGTATGCCATCCACAAAAGCCAAGCGCGGCAAATACTTAGGTCGCACTGACTCGCTGATTAAGCGGTTGATGATCGCCAGTACTGCTTCAGAAGCAGGAAACGCCATCACAATAATACCCACGAGTGTGAGCCATATCGACGAAGCTGTGCCACTTTGTCCAGCGCTATGGACATGCTGTATCCATGCGACCAAGGCCACAGTTCCCAGCAAGAGTACGCTCAAATAACTGGGAACCCGCAAATAGTGCTGCGCCAAACGCCAGATTGCAGAATCACGTACTTTCATACCTAACGCAAGCATTAACTCAGACCTACCCGCACCACGAAGCCAATAACTGGCTTCCTGAGCTGCTGCAGAACCTTGTGCTGACGAATTTTGGGCTAAAGAATTTTGGGCAGATTGATGGATGATGTTTAGCAGCGTTTGCGCCACCACAATCTCAGCTTTACCACTTCGTTTGGCAAGTAACTCTATCCCGTGCAGGCTCTGGTTACGTGTCGCGGTATCTTCAGCCTCAAATACAGCTGATGTGAGCATCAAGCGCATCAAATTGCTGGTTCTAGCGACTATGTCCGTCCAGTCTGCATCCCCAATGGCACGCAATGCCGTAATAGCATTGCGCATACTCAAATTATCAGCCGCCTGATCTGCTGGTCGCTGCATTTGAATGGCGGCTAAATCGGGTAATACACTTTGTATCCAAGCGATGTAAGGTATGTTTTCGCTAGCTTGGCTATTTTGCAGACGCTGTGCCATTTGGCTTAAAAACATCTGCCCTACGCCGCGTTGATTCAGCAGATCAAGCAACTGATCTAATGCTGAGAGGGAATAATTTTCAATATGATCACAGCACAAATTGGCCACTTCACGCGCTGCTTTGTTGGTAGCCACACGTTCAGCCAAACGGCGTAAATTTTCAATCAAAACAACACGCAATGTGGTGGGTAAAGCCCACATTTCACTCAAATTTAGCTCTCTATTTTCTTGATAGGCTGTCAAAAAATGACCCAGCAGCTCCTCGTCGAAAGCACTGTCTGTATGCGCTACAAAAGCCCAAGCGACACCGTACACTCGCGGCAAACCAGCCAGTGGCTCATCGAGCAATACCGGCAAACCTCGAAAGTAACTGCGCGGTAAACCCTCGTGTATTTCTTTGAGTTGCGCTTGAATGACATGAAAATTATCCAGCAGCCATTCAGCCGCCGGACTCAAGTCATAGCCTGAATTGGCCTGCTCTCCAATGTAACTTTGCGCTTCTTCTAGAACAAGAATATTACTGCTTAAGCGCGGGAAAAACACGGTTGAACGGGCATTCGTGACAATAGCTTCGTGCGTCAAAGCCAAACTGTGCCCATGCTGCAAAAACCGCTGCATACCAAATAACTCTGAGCGTATCGGCGGCTCCACAATGCCGCGTTTGCCGTCCAAGATCTCGCACAGCGAATTCGGCGCATCTGGCAGATAGCGCTGTAACTCGTATTCAGCCATGGCTAAATAGCTAAAAAGTAGCCGCCGATCAATACAAAAACCACCGCCAGTGTTGTTATAAAACGCCCCATCACAAAACCATGCATCGTCTCGGCCGCACAGTGCATGGCAAAAAGTCGTTTGTTCGTCACTTTGCAATGATCAAGATGTTGACACAAAGCAGAAGCATCGTTAGCAACATTAGGCAAAGCATCTGCATTAAAACTGAGCGCGCTGGTGCTCCATGAAGGTAAGGCGCTAAGATATTTACTCATTTAAAACTCCTTTTAGAAATCTTAAATGCAGTCACCGGCCAAGTCTGTCAGACAAATTGAAGCTTGCTTGTAGGACAAATTCTTTCCAGCTTAAATGTGAAGCTTTTTATGATGAGCATTGACACCCTACTGCCACCACGCTGTCAGCAGCCCCCTCGCACAATCAAGTCTCCATCAACTTGCAGGAGTCTTTTATGAAAAACGCAATTAGCTGGTTTGAAATTCCAAGCTTAAACCTAGAAAAAGCACAGCAATTTTACGAATCCATGCTGCAAATCAAGATGCAACCGATGACCATGGGACCAAGCGAATGCGCCATTTTCCCGTATGAAGAAGCTGCAGGTGGTCGCGTTGCATTGCCGCGTACGGCCCTACCACCTGGTATGGGGTTTATGGCCAGTATTTTTGATTCGGATGGCAACAAAGTAGGCTTGCATTCATTGAGTTAAAGTACGCCTAACTTTTAACTTATTCATGCGCCCAGCCGACCGCCTGTTCAAACTCGTCCAACTCATTCGTGGACGGCGGCTGAGCACGGCGGTGTTTTTGGCGCAGCGGCTTTGAGCTACCGCCGCTGATATTCACCCAAGACGAAGCCAGTGCGCTGGTAGTCGCAGTTCGCATGGCGCAAGTTTGGTTAGATCCCAAGTTGGCACTGTCAGCAGAAGCAAGTTTGAGCAAGGTTTTGTCGATTTTGCCAATGGCAGCCAGAGCTGCAGCAGAAAGTTCGCCACTCTACGTCCCTACCTTCAAGCTTGACAAGGTGACGCAGCAAAACTTGCAAACTCTGAGAGAAGCTGCACAAAAACGACAAAAAGTGACTTTGAATTACTGTGATTTAAGCGAAAAAACCAGCCAGCGCGTCGTACGCCCGCTGAGCTGTTTTTTTTGGAGCAAGGTATGGACTCTGGGTGCATGGTGCGAATCCCGCCAAGACTTTCGTAGTTTTCGTCTAGATCGGATGCAAAAAATTACCCTTTCTGAAACCAACTTTTCGCTAGAAGCTGGCAAAGGGCTGGCTGATTACCTAGGGCGAGTTGGTGCAAAAGAGCTTTTATAGATGCAATTTTACTATATTTTTAATAGCTAATTAGTCAATAAATATGCTGGTTATAGGCATATTTACACCTTAATTTCGCACCATTTTGACAACTTACCCCATACTGTAGAAAAATTCCTCTTTCACGACTTTGCCATTCGCCACGGTGTACAACGCCGCCTCGTCCATGACGAAGCGTTTGTTCTCTGGTTTGAAAGTCACGTCGTAGGTGAAGCGAACAATAAATCGGTCGCCGTGCGGCCAAGGGCCTTCGGCTTTGGCGTCGTGAACGATGTGGTTATCCATCCACCATTTGCCTTTGCCCAATACGCCTTCAATGCCTTTGGTCACTGGGTCTGTACCCGGTGGGCCGCCAGCTTCGACGCTGACGATATCTGCAGAAAACAAAGTATTCACCGCTTCTTCGTTTTTGCCTGCACGGCACAATTCAACCAATTTTTTACCAATTTCAAGAGTATTCATTGTCGCTCCAGATAGGTTGTGATAGATTGAACAGCTTAGCACTTTTGAGCTTTTTAGGAATGTCTATGCAACATACTGAAACAGATTATTTGATCATTGGCAGCGGCGCATCTGGCATGGCGTTTGCCGATACGCTGCTGCAAGAAACGCAAGGTACGGATAAGCACATCACCATAGTTGACCGCCACGCCAAGCCGGGCGGCCATTGGAACGATGCTTACCCGTTTGTGACGCTGCACCAACCCTCCGCTTTTTACGGCGTTAATTCTATGGAGCTGGGCGCTAACCGCAAAGACACGGTGGGTGCGAACCAAGGTTTGTACGAGCTGGCCTCGGGCCCAGAAATCAGCGGCTATTACGACAAGGTGATGAACCAAAAGCTACTTACCAGTGGTCGGGTTAACTACTTCCCGATGAGCAATTATTTGGGCGGGGATGATTCGGGCGTACACACGTTTGAGTCCATTTTGTCGGGCAAAAAAACGCAAGTCACTGTCCGTAAAAAGCTGGTGGATGCCAACTACTACAGCCCCACTGTGCCGTCTACCCACACGCGCAAGTTCAAAGTGGCTGACGGCGTGTGCTGCGTTGCCCCTAATGCGCTGCCGCAGCTTTGGCAGGCGCCGAGCAAAGAAGACAGACCCACCAAGTTTTGTATCGTAGGCGCAGGAAAAACCGCCATGGATGCGGGTATTTGGCTGCTCAACCACGGCGCAGCGCCCGACAGCATCAGCTGGGTGATGCCGCGCGACTCTTGGCTTGTGAATCGCCTGACCACCCAGCCAGGCGAAGAATTCTTTAAAGACTCGATTGGTGGCCAAGTCACACAAATGGCCTGTATTGCCAATGCCACCAGTGTGGATGATTTGTTCTTGCGCATGGAAGCCAGCGACCAAATGCTGCGCATCTACCCTGACCATCTGCCCACCATGTTCCACTTTGCGACAGTGTCCAAGGGTGAAATCGCGATTCTGCAGCGCATCAAAAATGTGATTCGCCTAGGGCGCGTGCAAGCGCTAGAGCCTGCCAACATGATATTGGACAAAGGCAATGTGGCAATGGAAACAGGCACGCTGTACATAGACTGCACTGCTTCAGCAGTCGAAAAGTGGCAGATTCAACCTATCTACCAGCCCAACAAAATCGTGCTGCAAGTGGTACGTGCGCCCTTACCTACTTTCAGCGCCGCCTTGATTGCGTATGTGGAGGCGCATTATCCTGACGACGATGTGCGCAATAAACTATGCGCCAGCGTGCCCTTTCCGCGCACTTTGGCAGATTATCCGCGCACCGTCATGGTGACGATGATGAACCAAATGCAGTGGTCGCATGACAAAACCCTGCGCAACTGGATGCGCGACACACGGCTGGACGGTTTTGGCAAGCTGATGAGTAACATCGACCCGAGCGACGCTGAGAAGCTGGCAATTATGACTAGCTTCCGCGCCCAAGCCATGGCTGCAATGGCGAATATGCCAAAGCTGCTGGCGCGTTGATGAGGATTTCCCTACGCCCCGCTTAACGCGGATCGTAAGCTAAAAGCTGCTGAACCAGGCTTTGCAAATGTCCTTTCAAAGTATCAACCCCCGCATGAATAGACAAGGTGTTTTCGTCCATATACAGCTTGCGGTTGATTTCTAGCTGCACGCTGTGGCAGTGCTGCTCGGGTTTGCCGTAGCGACGCACCAGCTCCACGCCTTTGTAGGGGTGGTTGATTGCTACGTTGTAGCCATGCTGCGCTAGCTGCTCCTGAATAAAGAGCACCAAGCTTTCGCTGGACGTGGTGTTGTCGCGATTTCCAATCACAAAATCTGCATGCACCAAACCTGGAAAATCTGTCGCGTGGCTGCTGCTAACTGCAGGCATACTGTGGCAATTGATGTGGATACTGTAGCCGTGGCGGGCGTGGGCTGCGTCTATCGC
The DNA here is from genome assembly GCA_043764955.1 of Polaromonas sp. Taxonomy (GTDB): domain Bacteria; phylum Pseudomonadota; class Gammaproteobacteria; order Burkholderiales; family Burkholderiaceae_C; genus Aalborgiella. The sequence goes on along the minus strand of JAYUJX010000542.1, from coordinate 3,676 downwards.
GCTGCCCACCGCTGCATGGTAGGGCTGCCAGCAGTTGGCAATCCGCGTTTGCACTTCTGCCACGCTGAGTGGTTGGTTATACAGCGCAAAGCCATCGTCTGTCATCCGCCAAATCAAGCCCTTGCCCAAGCGCAGTTTGGACTGCACAGCAGCGTCCTGCAACCCTAAATCTTCTGGCCAAACGCCTGACAGCATGCTGGGGTCAATCTCGGTGACATTGCGGTTAGCGTCTAAATAGCTGCGCGGAAAATGCGCTTCCACCCAGGCCACACCCAAGGCTGGGGCGAAGCTGTACAGTTTTTCGACATGCGTGTCTTCTGCACGGCGCAGCGTGGCTAAGTCGCACACATGGCCAAAGTCTTGCGGGTAATCAGTGCCGCTGTGTGGCGAATCCAGCACCAGCGGCGTGCTGCCAGCGCTGGTAGAGATGAATTTGTTGGGTGCTGATTGAGGCATAAAAAATAGGCAAAAAAAGCAAAATTAGTTGAATTTAAGCATAATTTTACTATATTTTTAATAGCTACTCAGGCAATAAATACGCCGGTTAGATGCCGATATTGGCATATTTAATGCATTGAATTTAAGCTTCAACCTAGTTTCTCATTATCCGAGTTTTTCAGTGACCCAACCCTGCGCACTGGCCAGCGCTTTGTCCAACCCACTCGCATCCGTGCCGCCGGCCATCGCCATGTCTGGCCGGCCACCGCCTTTGCCGCCTACTTGCGCGGCTAGGAAGTTGACCAAATCGCCCGATTTGACTTTGCCCATCACGTCAGCCGTCGCACCTGTGGCGAGTTGCACTTTGCCGCCATCCACGCTGGCCAAAACAACCACCGCGGATTTCAGCTTGTCTTTCAACTTGCCCACCGTGTCGCGCAAGGTCTGGGCGGCATCAGCGGCGCTGACGCCTTCCATTTTGGCGACTAGGAATTTAATGCTTTTTAAATCAATCGCTTGCGACAACAAAGCGTCGCCTTGATGTGATGCGAGTTGCCCTTTGAGCGCGGAGATTTCCTTTTCCAGCGCTTTGTTTTGATCCATTAAAGCCTGTAATCTGTCACCCAGCTCAGGCACGGCGACTTTAAGCGCACCGGCGGCTTTGGAAACGGTGGCTTCCAAATCTTGCAAATACGCTAGCGCGTTTTGACCGGTGACCGCTTCTATGCGGCGCACGCCAGAGGCAATGCCGCCTTCGGACACGATTTTGAACAGACCAATGTCACCCGTTCGCTGCACGTGGACGCCACCACACAGCTCTTTAGACGAGCCAATTTCCAGCACGCGCACAGAGTCGCCATATTTCTCGCCAAACAGCATCATCGCGCCGGTGGCTTTGGCGGATTCAATGTCCATCACCTTGGCGGACGCTGCTGCATTGGCCAAGATTTCATTATTCACCTTGGCTTCAATCGCCAGAATCTGCGCGTCCGTCACCGGTGCGTTGTGCGCAAAGTCGAAGCGGGTGCGCTCGGCATTGACCAAGCTGCCCTTTTGCTGCACATGCTCACCCAGCACTTCGCGCAGGGCTTTGTGCATCAAATGGGTGGCGCTGTGGTTGCGGATGGTTTTGGCGCGTAGCTCCAAATTCACCTGCGCTGTCACGGTATCGCCCACTTTCAGGCTGCCAGAGCTCAGCACGCCGTGGTGGCCGAACACGTCTGCCTTGATTTTTTGGGTGTCTTGCACTTCGAAAACCGTTAAATCCGTTCGCCCTGAGCTTGTCGAAGGGTTCGCGGAGGCTTCGACAGGCTCAGCCCGAACGGTATTGGTTGCAGCATAAACGGTAAGCGTTCCCTCATCACCCACCTGCCCGCCGCTTTCAGCGTAGAAAGGTGTGGTGTCGAGCACGATGACGCCATTTTGACCTGCATTTAGCATGGTAGCCGTCGTACCTTCTACATAGAGTGCTACTATTTTTGAAGTAGCCTGAAGTTGTTCGTAACCGACAAAGTCATTGATATCACCACTGTACTCCAGCGCTTTGTCCATTTTGAACTTGCCTGCCGCGCGAGCCATGGTTTTTTGGCGCAGCATGGCGGCATCAAAACCGGCTTCGTCCACTTCCACGCCACGGTCACGGCAGACGTCGGCGGTCAAATCCAGCGGGAAGCCGTAGGTGTCGTGCAGTTTGAAGGCGACTTCGCCTTCCAGCACTTTGTCTCCATCTTTCAAGGCACCGTCCAACAGCGTCATACCCGTCGCCAAAGTCTCAAAGAAGCGCTCTTCTTCCTGTTTCAACACCTCGGTGATGCGCTGCTGCTGTTTGGCCATGTTCGGGTAGGCCTCGCCCATGACGCTGACCAAATCTGCCACCAGTTTGTGGAAAAACGGGGTCTTTTTGCCCAGCTGGTAGCCGTGGCGGATGGCGCGGCGGACGATGCGGCGCTGCACGTAGCCGCGGCCTTCGTTGCTGGGCACCACGCCGTCGCTCACCAAAAACGCGGTCGCGCGGATATGGTCGGCAATCACGCGCAGGCTCTTGTTTTGCATGTCAGTGCAGCCCGTCTCGCGCGCAGCGGCTTTGATCAGCACGTCGAAAATATCGATTTCGTAGTTGCTGTGCACGTGTTGCAGGATGGCAGCCAGGCGCTCCAGCCCCATGCCCGTATCCACACACGGCGCTGGCAATTTGACCAGCGAACCATCGGCCTGCATGTCAAACTGCATGAACACGTGGTTCCAAATCTCGATGAAACGGTCGCCGTCTTCGTCTGGGCTACCTGGTGGGCCGCCCGGAATGTGCGCGCCGTGGTCGTAAAAAATTTCTGAGCACGGGCCGCAGGGGCCGGTGTCAGCCATCATCCAGAAATTGTCAGACGCATATTTTTTGCCTTTGTTATCGCCAATGCGGACGATGCGGTCGGCCGGCAGGCCAATCTCGTCATGCCAAATGTCGTAGGCTTCCTGGTCGTCAATGTAAACCGTGGCCAGCAGCTTCTCCGCTGGCAGGCCGTAAACCTTGGTCAGCAGCTCCCAGCCCCATTTGATAGAGTCGCGCTTGAAATAGTCGCCAAAGCTCCAGTTGCCCATCATTTCAAAGAACGTATGGTGGCGCGCCGTGTAGCCCACGTTTTCCAGGTCATTGTGCTTGCCACCCGCACGCAGGCAGGCTTGCACGCTGGCGGCGCGTACGTAAGGGCGCTTGTCCTGCCCCAAAAACACGTCTTTGAACTGCACCATACCTGAGTTGGTGAACATCAGCGTCGGGTCGTTGCCCGGCACCAAAGAGCTTGACGGCACGACGGTGTGCCCCTTGGCGGCGTAAAAGTCGAGGAAGGTCTTGCGGATGTCGGCGACGGAAAACTGGGCTGGGGTAGCTGATTGGGTCATGTTGGTCTTTTAACTCTATAAATCACAGGTAATCGGTGATTATAAAGTTTGCCAGTACCCGCCAACCCTTGCCTGTTAAACCGTTCGCATTGAGCCTGTCGAAATGCAGCGCGAGAAGGCTTCGACAAGCTCAGCCCGAACGGTTAGCGTTTATTTATAAAACGCCTCAACCGTGCCCTTCAGCTTCACCGTCAGCGGGTAGCCCTTGCGGTCAACCTTCTTGCCCACAGGCACTTTAATCCATCCCTCGCTGATGCAGTATTCCTCCACATCAAAACGTTCTTTGTCGTTGAATTTGATGCCCACGTCGTGCTCAAAAATAGCAGCCACGTGAAATGGGCTGCGA
>JAYUJX010000541.1:0-18114 GCA_043764955.1 Polaromonas sp. | reverse complement strand
GTTGATCAACCCGATTGCGATGGAAGAAGGCTTGCGCTTCGCGATTCGTGAAGGCGGCAAGACCGTCGGCGCGGGTGTGGTGGCTAAGATTATTGCTTGATTTGCCATTCTGAAATCGAAAGATTTGTAGGGGTATAGCTCAATTGGCAGAGCGTCGGTCTCCAAAACCGAAGGTTGTAAGTTCGATTCTTACTGCCCCTGCCACCTGAAATGGATGGCGAGTTGAGTGAGTGAAGTGAACCAAAAAGGCCCATTTAGACCAAATGGGCTTAGTCGTCTCAGGAAGTGCAGCATATGCATCATTTTTTGGGGCTAAATATTGAAAAGATTGCAGAGTAAACATGGCTAGTCCACAAGTTGAAACCGTTGGCAACGGTGTTGAAAAAATCAAACTCGCACTGGCTGCGGGTCTGGTGGTGGCCGCAATTGTTGCGTTTTACATGTTGGCCAAGCAGGGTCAGTTGGCGCAATGGGGTGCTTTACTGGCTTGTATTGTTGCCGCAGCGGCTGTGTTTTTTACCGCTGAAACCGGTAAACAATTGATCGCTTTTGGTCGCGACACGGTGCGTGAAGTTAAAAAAGTAGCTTGGCCTGCGCGTAAAGAGACCATGCAAATGACGGCTTATGTGTTTGGCTTCGTGCTGATCATGGCGATTTTCTTGTGGGCAACTGACAAAACGCTTGAGTGGCTGATCTTCGATTTGATTTTGGGTTGGAAAAAATAATGATTGAAGAAACTATGGCTCCTGATGACGCGGTTGATATGACGCCAGCGGTTGAGGCTTCGGCTTCTTCTGTTGAGGTTCCAGCTGCGGTCAATCCTGACTTGCGATGGTACGTTGTTCATGCTTATTCAGGTATGGAGAAAACAGTCGAGCGCAACATCATTGAGCGCATTGCTCAATCAGCTGCGCCTTCCAAATTTGGTCGTATTTTGGTGCCAACTGAAGAAGTGGTTGAGATCAAAAACGGTCAAAAAAAGACGACTGAGCGTAAATTTTTTCCAGGTTATGTGTTTGTCGAGATGGTCATGGATGACGACACTTGGCATTTGATCAAGCATACAAACAAGGTGACTGGATTCATTGGTGGCGGCAAAAACCGACCATCGCCAATTTCTGAGGCCGAAGTCCAAAAAATTGTAAGCCAAATGCAAACCGGTACTGAAAAACCGCGTCATAAGGTTGAGTTTGAAGTGGGTGAATTTGTGCGCGTCAAAGATGGCCCGTTCACGGATTTCAATGGCTCGGTCGAAGAGGTTAATTACGAGAAAAGCAGAGTGCGTGTGGCGGTCACCATTTTTGGCCGCTCTACACCAGTCGAGCTTGAATTCAGTCAGATCGAGAAGACATAAATTTGAGTTGAAGGTTTTGTGCTTTTTCAACTCGGCGCAAAAAACAGGCAAAACTTATTGAATGGGTTTCGCGGTTTAAAAGAGTTGTTAACCCCGGGAAGCTTGGTTAAGTGCTAGGCGATATGACCCGTAAGGAGTATAAAAATGGCGAAAAAAATCGTCGGTTTTATCAAGCTGCAAGTTCCAGCAGGTAAAGCCAATCCATCACCACCAATCGGTCCAGCTTTGGGTCAACGTGGTTTGAATATTATGGAGTTCTGCAAGGCGTTTAACGCGCAGACTCAAGGCGTCGAGCCAGGTTTGCCACTGCCTGTGGTCATCACAGCATTTGCAGACAAGAGCTTCACCTTCATCATCAAAACACCGCCAGCGACTGTTTTGATCAAGAAGGCGATCAAGTTGGACAAAGGTTCAGCTCGTCCGCACACAGACAAAGTCGGCAAAATCACGCGCGCACAGCTCGAAGAGATTGCTAAAACAAAAATGAAAGACATGACCGCTGCTGATTTGGACGCGGCCGTGCGTACCATCGCTGGTACTGCGCGCTCAATGGGTGTCAACACGGAGGGCGTGAAATGAGCAAGCTCACCAAAAAACAAAAAACCCAAGTTGGCAAAGTAGACGGCAACAAGCTGTACCCTTTGGCTGATGCTTTGGTGTTGGTTAAAGAGTTCGCAACTGCAAAGTTTGACGAGTCTATCGACGTTGCTGTGCAACTCGGCGTGGACTCTAAGAAATCAGACCAAGTGGTTCGTGGCGCTGTTGTGTTGCCTAACGGCACAGGTAAAACAGTTCGCGTAGCGGTGTTTGCCCAAGGTGCTAAAGCTGAAGAAGCTAAAGCCGCTGGTGCTGATATCGTTGGTATGGACGATTTGGCTGCCATGGTTAAAGCTGGCGATATGCCGTTTGACATCGTGATTGCTGCACCAGACGCGATGCGCGTGGTTGGTACGCTCGGTCAAATTCTTGGCCCACGTGGCTTGATGCCTAACCCAAAAGTCGGTACGGTTACGCCTGACGTTGCTACAGCGGTTAAAAACGCCAAAGCTGGTCAAGTGCAGTTCCGTGTTGACAAAGGCGGTATCGTTCATTCCACCATCGGTCGTCGTTCGTTTGACAATGACAAGTTGCAAGGCAACTTGGCTGCGTTGGTTGAAGCTTTGCAAAAAGCCAAGCCAGCTACCAGTAAAGGTGTGTATTTAAAGAAAATTGCCGTATCTTCCACCATGGGTGTGGGTGTACGCGTCGATTCACAAACTGTTGCTGCCGCTTAATTGCTCGGTAATAGTTTGTAATGGTTTAAAAATTTGAGTCGCTCGACGAATTTATCTACGGAGAAATCAGGCGAGTGACTTGATGTGGTGGGCTGGTAATTGTTTTTTGCAATTGCTGGGCCATCCAAGACCGTTGGTGTGTTTGGGTTTGAAAAAACGATGACACATAAACATTTACTTTTCAGTAAGTGACCAACGCAGATGGCGATCCCGCTGCATAGGAATTATCCGAAACAGTTGGTCGCTGATTATTTGGCGTGCAAATGGAGTGAGCCAGTTAGATGGGCACTTCAAATGCATATTAAGGAGTAAATCTTGAGTCTTAATCGCAGTGAGAAACAAGCCGTCATTGATGAAGTGAACGGCCTCGCAGCAAAAGCTCAAACGCTTGTGATCGCGGAATACCGTGGCATTACGGTCGCTGACATGACTAAATTGCGCTCATCTGCGCGCAGCAATGGCGTTAGTCTGAGTGTGTTGAAAAACACCTTGGCTCGTCGTGCTGTTGCAGGCAGTGCTTTTGATGTTGTGGCTGACCAAATGACTGGTCCGTTGATCTATGGCTTTTCTGTTGACGCTGTAGCTGCCGCGAAAGTGGTTGCTGACTTTGCGAAAACCAATGATAAATTGGTGATTCGCGCTGGTGCGTTTGCGGGCAAAGCTTTGGACGTGAACGGCGTTAAACAATTGGCAAACATTCCTTCGAAAGAAGTGTTGTTGGCGCAATTGGTGGGCTTGTTGCAATCCCCAATCTCTCGTACGGCACGTGTGCTGGCGGCAGTGGCTGGGCAAAAAGGCGAAGCAGTCGCAGCCTAAGGGTCTGTGATATTTGTAACCAATGTAAATTTTGGGGCTGTTCATAGAATGAGCAATCACCCTGATAAAAGGAAATAAAAATGGCATTTGATAAAGACGCATTTTTGACCAGTCTTGACAGCATGACGGTCATGGAACTCAACGATTTGGTGAAAGCCATCGAAGAGAAATTTGGCGTGAGCGCTGCAGCTATGGCTGGACCAGCTGCAGCTGGTCCAGCCGCAGCTGCAGCTGAAGAGCAAACCGAGTTCAACGTCATGCTTCTCGAAGTTGGCGCGAACAAAGTATCTGTGATTAAAGCAGTGCGTGAAATCACAGGTCTTGGCCTAAAAGAAGCTAAAGACTTGGTAGACGGCGCTCCTAAGGCTGTTAAAGAAGGTGTTTCTAAAGCAGACGCTGACGCAGCTAAGAAGAAGCTTGAAGAAGCTGGTGCTAAGGCCGAGCTGAAATAAGCTTTGCTTTGCACAAAGGCTGGAGCCCCTTAAAAGGGTCTCCAGCCTTTCCTGCTTAAACAGTATTTGAGAGTGCACTGAAAAGCAAGCAACAAAGTTTGTTTTTCAGTGTCTTCTGACCCCGACTGCAGAAGATGCCTTGGTTCGGGTTGCGTGCAATGCGTAACCGTCCGCCAATGGTTGGTAGCGGCCAACCACCAAGCCTGTTGCGTGTACATATCTTTCAAGGTTATGTCATGCAGCCGATCAGTCGCGTATGTCCAGGACAAACCGTCTTAAGCCCGGAGAGCACATGCCAAATACGACAAGTAATTTAACGTCAAGTTATTCATATACCGAACGCAAACGTATTCGTAAAAACTTTGGAAACCGCGAAAGCGTCCTAGAAATTCCATATCTGCTACAAATGCAAAAAGATGCATACACAGCATTTTTACAAGCAGGTATTTTGCCGCAAAAGCGTACGAACGAAGGTTTGCAAGCCGCCTTCACAGGTGCGTTCCCCATTGTTTCGCACAACGGCTTCGTAGAGATGAAGTTCTTAGATTACAACCTTGCTAAGCCGGGTTTTGATGTGCGTGAGTGTCAAACCCGTGGCTTGACGTACGGCTCAGCCGTGCGTGCAAGAGTTCAATTGATTATCTATGATCGTGAATCTTCCACGACGCATTCAAAAGTTGTCAAAGAAGTCAAAGAGCAAGAAGTCTACATGGGTGAAGTGCCTTTGATGACTGAAAAAGGCTCTTTCGTGATCAATGGTACAGAACGCGTGATTGTTTCTCAGTTGCACCGATCGCCAGGCGTATTTTTTGAGCACGACAAAGGCAAGACGCACAGTTCCGGTAAGTTGTTGTTCTCGGCTCGTATCATTCCGTACCGTGGTTCATGGTTGGATTTTGAATTCGATCCAAAAGACATTTTGTATTTCCGTGTGGATCGTCGTCGCAAAATGCCTGTTAGCATTTTGCTCAAAGCCATTGGTTTGAATCCAGAGTCCATTTTGGCCAACTTCTTTGTCAACGACCAGTTCCGTTTGATGGACAGTGGTGCGCAAATGGAATTCGTTGCAGAGCGTGTCCGTGGCGAAGTTGCTCGTTTTGACATCACAGACAAATCGGGGAAAGTTATTGTTGCAAAAGACAAACGTGTGACTGTTCGTCATACGCGCGAGTTGGAGCAATCTGGGACAACGCACATCAGCGTGCCAGAAGATTACTTGCTAGGCCGTGTTGTCGCCAAGTCTATTGTGGATGCAGAGACAGGCGAAATCATTGCAAAAGCCAATGATGAGTTGACAGAAACTTTGCTTAAAAAGTTGCGTACAGCTGGCATTGAAGAGTTGCCATGCATCTACACCAATGAGCTGGATCAAGGTTCATACATTTCGCAAACATTGCGTACTGATGAAACCGTAGATGAATTTGCTGCACGCGTTGCGATTTATCGCATGATGCGCCCTGGTGAGCCGCCTACGGAAGATGCTGTCCAGGCTTTGTTCCAGCGCTTGTTCTACAACCCAGACACGTATGATCTGTCACGTGTGGGGCGTATGAAATTCAACGCAAAAATGGGACGTGCCGAATCGACAGGGCCTATGGTTATGACCAACGAAGACATTTTGTCTGTGGTCAAAATTTTGGTTGATTTGCGCAATGGTCGCGGCGAAGTAGATGATATCGATCACTTGGGCAATCGTCGTGTTCGTTGCGTGGGTGAGTTGGCAGAAAATCAATACCGTACGGGTTTGGCGCGGATTGAAAAAGCGGTGAAAGAGCGTCTGGGTCAAGCCGAGCAAGAGCCGTTGATGCCGCACGACTTGATCAACAGCAAGCCCATTTCTGCTGCATTGAAAGAGTTCTTCGGTGCATCTCAGTTGTCACAGTTTATGGATCAAACCAATCCACTGTCTGAAATCACGCACAAGCGTCGTATTTCAGCCCTTGGCCCCGGCGGTTTAACGCGTGAGCGTGCTGGCTTTGAGGTTCGTGACGTGCATGTGACCCATTACGGTCGTGTGTGCCCTATCGAAACACCTGAAGGTCCAAACATTGGTTTGATCAACTCACTCGCTTTGTACGCCCGCCTGAACGAGTATGGTTTCATTGAAACACCATATCGTCGCGTGATCGATGGTAAGGCCACCATGCAAATTGATTACCTATCAGCGATTGAAGAGGGTAAGTATGTGATTGCCCAGGCCAATGCAGGCTTGGATAAAAATGGTGTATTGACTGATGAGTTGGTCTCAGCCCGTGAAACTGGCGAGTCGATTTTTGTTGGCGCCGAGCGCGTTCAGTACATGGACGTGTCACCCGGACAGATCGTATCCGTTGCAGCATCATTAGTGCCATTCTTGGAGCACGATGATGCAAATCGTGCGTTGATGGGTGCGAATATGCAGCGTCAAGCGGTTCCTGTATTGCGCCCTGAAAAAGCATTTGTAGGTACCGGTATCGAGCGTGTTTCTGCGGTTGACTCTGGCACAGTTGTTACGGCCACGCGTGGCGGTGTTGTTGACTATGTTGACGCAACGCGTATCGTGGTTCGCGTTAACGATGCTGAAGCGCAAGCTGGTGAAGTCGGTGTTGATATTTATAATTTAATCAAGTACCAGCGATCTAACCAAAATACAAACATTCACCAACGTCCTATCGTTAAAAAAGGCGACAAGTTGACGAAGGGCGATGTTATTGCGGATGGCGCTTCCACAGATTTGGGTGAGTTGGCTTTAGGTCAAAACATGCTGATTGGATTTATGCCATGGAATGGTTATAACTTCGAAGATTCGATTTTGATCAGCGAGCGCGTTGTAGCGGAAGATCGTTATACGTCAATTCACATTGAAGAATTGGTTGTGATGGCTCGTGATACCAAGCTTGGTGCGGAAGAGATTACGCGTGACATTCCCAACTTGTCCGAACAACAACTCAATCGCATGGATGATTCCGGCATCATTTACGTGGGTGCAGAAGTTGAGCCAGGCGATACTTTGGTTGGTAAAGTGACGCCAAAGGGTGAAACAACATTGACGCCGGAAGAAAAATTGCTGCGCGCAATCTTCGGTGAAAAAGCCAGCGATGTGAAAGACACATCACTGCGCGTTAGCCAAGGCTCACGTGGTACCGTCATTGACGTTCAGGTTTTCACCCGCGAAGGTATTGTGCGTGACAAGCGTGCGCAACAAATTATTGATGACGAATTGAAGCGTTTCCGTCTCGATTTGAATGATCAATTGCGTATTGTTGAAGCGGATTCTTTTTCACGTATTGAAAAATTATTGATTGGCAAAGTCGCAAACGGTGGGCCGCAAAAGCTAGCTAAAGGTACTAAGATCGACAAGGCTTATTTGGATTCAGTCGAAAAGTTCCATTGGTTTGATATTCGCCCGTCGGACGATGAAGTTGCAACGCAATTGGAAAGCATCAAAAACTCTACTGAGCAAACACGCCATAGTTTCGATTTGGCTTTTGAAGAAAAGCGTAAAAAATTGACGCAAGGCGACGAGCTGCCTGCAGGTGTTTTGAAAATGGTTAAGGTCTACTTGGCTGTCAAGCGTCGCTTGCAACCTGGTGACAAGATGGCGGGTCGTCACGGCAACAAAGGTGTCGTATCCAAAATCTTGCCAGTTGAAGATATGCCATTTATGGCCGATGGCACCCCATGTGACATTGTCTTGAACCCATTGGGCGTTCCATCACGCATGAACGTTGGTCAGGTTTTAGAGGTGCATTTGGGTTGGGCTGCCAAAGGAATTGGTCAACGCATTGGCGATATGCTCCAAACTGAGACCAAAGTGGCTGAAATGCGGCAATTCTTTGAAACGCTTTACAACACATCAGGCCGTCAAGAAGACTTTAGCAAGTTGAATGATTTGCAGATCAATGAAATGGCTTCCAATCTTTCAAATGGCGTCACATTTGCAACGCCAGTGTTTGATGGTGCGTCTGAAGATGAAATCCGCTCCATGTTGAAGCTGGCTTATCCTGATGATATCGCGAAGACCAAGGGTCTAACAGCAACTCGCACGCAAGCCCAGCTGTACGATGGCCGTACGGGCGATGCTTTTGATCGCACGACAACCGTGGGTTATATGCACTTCTTGAAACTTCACCATTTGGTTGATGACAAGATGCATGCGCGTTCAACTGGCCCGTACAGCTTGGTGACGCAGCAGCCATTGGGTGGTAAAGCGCAGTTTGGTGGACAGCGTTTCGGTGAGATGGAGGTTTGGGCGCTTGAAGCTTATGGCGCTTCATATGTCTTGCAGGAAATGCTGACGGTGAAATCTGATGACGTGCAAGGTCGTACACGTGTGTACGAAAGCATTGTCAAGGGTGAGCACACTATTGAGGCTGGTATGCCTGAGTCGTTCAACGTGTTGGTCAAAGAGATTCGATCTCTGGGTATCGACATGGAATTAGAGCGCGGATAAAAAACGCGTTTAAGAAGCATATTAGTTTCGAATAAATCACGGACAAGAATAAGGACTCACACATGAAATCATTACTCGATCTGTTTAAGCAGTTCACGCCAGATGAAAATTTCCATGCCATCAAAATTGGCATGGCGTCGCCCGAGAAAATTCGGTCGTGGTCATTCGGTGAAGTAAAAAAACCTGAAACCATCAACTATCGCACTTTCAAGCCTGAACGTGACGGTCTGTTTTGTGCCAAAATTTTCGGCCCTATCAAAGACTATGAATGCTTATGCGGCAAGTACAAACGCCTCAAGCATCGTGGTGTCATTTGCGAAAAGTGCGGCGTTGAAGTTACGCAGACCAAAGTTCGTCGCGAGCGCATGGGTCATATTGATCTGTCTGCACCTTGCGCACACATTTGGTTTCTAAAGTCATTGCCATCCCGCTTGGGTATGGTTTTGGATATGACTTTGCGGGATATCGAACGCGTCTTGTACTTTGAAGCGTACGTCGTGACAGATCCAGGCATGACGCCGCTGAAAAAATACAGCATCATGTCTGAAGATGATCATGACACGCAGCGCAAAGAACACGGCGATGAGTTCATCGCAAAAATGGGCGCTGAAGGCATCAAAGATCTGTTGAGTGATCTCGATATCGACATGATCATTGAAAAATTGCGTGGCGATTTGACTGGCTCAGAAGTCAAAATCAAGAAAAATTCCAAGCGACTCAAGTTGATGGAGGCTTTCAAGAAGTCTGGTATCAAGCCAGAGTGGATGGTGATGGATGTGTTACCTGTGTTGCCTCCGGATTTGCGTCCTTTGGTGCCGTTGGATGGTGGTCGTTTCGCAACGTCTGATTTGAATGACTTGTATCGCCGCGTAATTAACCGCAACAGCCGACTGCGTCGTTTGCTGGAGCTCAAAGCGCCTGAAATCATTGCCCGTAATGAAAAGCGGATGTTGCAAGAAGCCGTTGACTCGTTGTTGGACAACGGTCGTCGTGGCAAGGCGATGACAGGCGCCAACAAACGCGCCCTCAAATCTTTGGCCGATATGATCAAAGGTAAGTCAGGCCGTTTCCGTCAAAACTTGTTGGGTAAACGTGTTGACTACTCAGGTCGTTCTGTTATTACCGTTGGCCCAACACTCAAATTGCATCAGTGCGGTTTGCCAAAACTGATGGCGCTTGAGCTGTTCAAGCCTTTTATCTTCGCCCAACTAGAAGCCCGTGGTATTGCTACGACTATCAAGGCGGCAAAGAAAGAGGTTGAATCTGGAACGCCAGTTGTTTGGGACATCTTGGAAGAGGTGATCAAAGAGCATCCCGTGATGCTAAACCGCGCACCTACATTGCATCGTTTGGGTATTCAAGCGTTTGAGCCTATTTTGATTGAAGGCAAAGCCATTCAGTTGCATCCTTTGGTTTGTTCGGCATTCAATGCTGACTTTGACGGTGACCAAATGGCGGTTCACGTGCCATTGTCTGTAGAAGCGCAAATGGAAGCGCGCACCTTGATGCTGGCATCGAACAATATTTTGTTCCCTGCTAGTGGTGAGCCATCTATTGTGCCTTCACAAGACGTTGTGCTTGGTTTGTACTACACCACCCGTGACCGTACCAACGGTAAGGGCGAAGGCATGTTGTTTGCCAATACCACCGAAGTTCAGCGTGCATTTGATGCTGGCGTAGTTGAGTTAACTGCACGTATTAATGTGCGACTGACTGAATACACAAAAGACAAAGACACCGGTGAATTTGTACCATCTACAAAGCTTTGGGAAACCACAGCAGGACGTGCTTTGCTGAGCGAAATTTTGCCAAAGGGTTTGCCTTTTGCAAATATTAACAAAGCGTTGAAGAAAAAAGAAATTTCAAAACTCATTAACGTTTCGTTCCGCAAATGCGGATTGAAAGAAACCGTTGTTTTCGCTGACAAGCTGTTGCAAAACGGCTTCCGCTTGGCGACTAAAGCGGGTATTTCTATCTGTGTTGATGACATGCTTGTTCCAAAAGAGAAGTATGAAATCATCAAGCGCTGCGAAACTGAAGTGAAAGAAATTGGCAACCAATACACTTCCGGTCTGGTAACAGCTGGCGAGCGTTACAACAAGGTGGTCGATATCTGGGGCAAAGCGGGCGACGAAATTTCTAAGGTCATGATGGCGCAATTAGCGGTGGAAAAAACCATTGACCGCCATGGCAACGAAGTCGATCAAGAGTCGTTCAATTCCATTTATATGATGGCCGACTCAAGTGCGCGTGGTTCTGCTGCTCAGATTCGCCAGCTCGCAGGTATGCGTGGTTTGATGGCGAAGCCGGACGGCTCAATCATTGAAACACCGATCACTGCTAACTTCCGTGAAGGTTTGAACGTGCTTCAGTACTTTATTTCTACCCACGGTGCTCGGAAAGGTCTAGCGGATACGGCTTTGAAGACGGCTAACTCTGGCTACTTGACGCGTCGTTTGGTCGACGTCACACAAGACTTGGTCGTGACAGAGCAAGACTGCGGTACGCACGACGGTTCGTTGATGCGGGCCATCGTTGAAGGTGGTGAAGTGATCGAATCATTGCGCGACCGCATTTTGGGTCGCTCGGCTGCAGACGATATTCTCCATCCGGAAAATCGCTCTGTACTGGCAACAGCAGGCGCTATGCTTGACGAAGACTTGATTGACGAACTCGAAGCTGCTGGTGTTGACGAAGTCAAGGTCCGTACGGCACTGACTTGTGAAACACGTTTTGGCATTTGCGCAACCTGTTACGGGCGCGACTTGGGTCGTGGCGGCTTGATCAACGGCGGCGAAGCTGTCGGCGTGATTGCTGCACAGTCCATTGGTGAGCCAGGCACTCAGCTGACCATGCGTACCTTCCACATTGGTGGTGCTGCTTCACGTGCTGCTATTGCATCAAGCGTTGAAGCAAAATCAAATGGTGTCATTGGTTTCAATGCCACCATGCGCTACGTGACCAACAGCAAGAAAGACTTGGTTGTCATTTCTCGCTCTGGTGAAATCGTTATTCATGATGAGCATGGCCGTGAACGCGAACGTCATAAAGTGCCATACGGTGCGACCTTGGCTGTTAAAGCAGACGACAAAATCAAATCTGGAGCTATCTTGGCCAACTGGGATCCGTTGACACGCCCCATCATTACCGAGTTTGCTGGCCAATCGAAGTTTGAGAACGTCGAAGAAGGTCTGACCGTCGCCAAGCAGGTTGACGAGGTCACTGGTTTGTCCACCATGGTGGTTATTGATCCGAAACGTCGTGGTGCGGCTAAAGTTGTTCGTCCGCAGGTTAAGCTCATCGATGCAACTGGCAACGAAGTGAAGATTCCTGGCACTGACCATTCTGTGACGATTGGTTTCCCAGTTGGAGCTTTGATTCAAGTCCGTGATGGTCAAGACGTGGGACCAGGCGAAGTGTTGGCCCGTATCCCTATCGAAGGACAAAAAACCCGCGATATTACCGGTGGTTTGCCGCGAGTTGCCGAGTTATTCGAAGCGCGCACACCAAAAGACAAGGGTACTTTGGCAGAAATGACCGGTACTGTGTCGTTTGGTAAGGAAACCAAAGGCAAAATCCGTATGCAAATCACGGATCCTGAAGGTAAGGTTTGGGAAGATCTCGTGCCGAAAGAGAAAAACATTTTGGTGCACGAAGGCCAAGTGGTTAACAAAGGCGAAAGCATTGTGGACGGCCCTGCTGATCCGCAAGACATTTTGCGTTTGCTCGGTAGCGAAGAGTTGGCGCGTTACATCGTCGACGAAGTGCAAGACGTTTATCGTTTGCAAGGCGTGAAAATCAATGATAAACACATTGAGGTGATTGTTCGTCAAATGCTGCGTCGTGTGGTTGTTGAAAACGCAGGTGATTCAAGCTACATCAACGGCGAACAGGTCGAACGTGCAGCGATGTTGAACACCAACGATGCATTGCGTGCAGAAGGCAAATTGCCGGCTACATTCTCTAATTTGTTGCTGGGTATTACCAAAGCATCGCTGTCTACAGACAGCTTCATCAGCGCTGCGTCGTTCCAAGAGACGACTCGTGTGTTGACCGAAGCTGCCATCATGGGCAAGCGTGATCCTTTGCGCGGCTTGAAAGAAAACGTGATTGTTGGTCGTTTGATCCCCGCTGGTACAGGCTTGGCTTATCACCAAGCACGTAAAGCAAAAGAGCAGATGGACGATGTTGAGCGTCAAGCTATTGCACAAGCCGAAGCAGAAGAGCGCGACGGATTGGCAAATGGTTCAAGCGAAGAAGCTTCATCTGAAGTTGTCGCCACGGAAAACGTAGCTACTGAGTAATATCTTTTAAGATATCAACGGCAGGTGTGACACAAAACGCCCCATTATCGCTGAGCGGTTGTGGGGCGTTTTTATTGTTTCTTAACGTCGATTGCTATGACGGATTCAACAATGCTTAAAACAACGCTTTGGGTAAGTTTTTTTACTATTTGTATCTGCTGGGTTATCGGCGCGTATAACCGGATGGTTCGTATGCGCTCCGCAGCTTTGGCGAAAGATGCCAGTGAGTTGCTGGTTTCGCAATATAACTTCGCAATCAAACAATTCCCGGCATCCTTGCTCGCAGCGGTATTTGCCTTTAAACCGGTCATCCTTAGCGATGACAAAACAATATGACCGCGCAAGAATCATCTGAAACGATTAAAACCCCACAAATTCAAATCCCTTTGTGGCGACAGTTGCAAAGTACGGCAAACGTCTTACAAGCGGTCCGCTCAGGCGAGTCGGGTACAAGTGCTATAAAACAGGTAGATGCTAGTTTGCGGCCTGGTGTGCAAGCGCTCAGCTTTCATGTGTGGCGCTGGCTGGGTACAGCGGAAATCATTAAAAGCTATCTAGCGAAGCGCACGCCACCACCGCAAGCTGATGCATTGCTGTGCGTGGCTTTGGCAATTTTGTGCGGCGAAAGTTCAGGCTTGCACTATGAGGCGTTTACCTTGGTCGATCAGGCCGTCGAAGCGGCCAAACGCAGTCCAAATACCAACGCATCCAGTAACTTTATCAATGCTTGTTTGAGGCGCTATTTGCGAGAAAAAGACGTACTGACCCAAAAGGCACTGACGCACCCTGTTGGGCAATGGAATCACCCACAGTGGTGGATCAAGCGGCTCAAAATTGACCACCCAAACGCTTGGCAAGAGATATTGCGGTCAAACAACGCGCATGCACCCTTATCTTTGCGTGTAAATGTCAGGAAAGTGGAAATAGCCAGCTATTTTATTGCCTATAACGCCATAAATAATATAGCAGTTAATCAAGAGAATCAAATAAAGCAGGTTGGTGAATTCGGCGTTAGTTTCGATAAAGCGCTTCCAATTCATGATATTTTAGGGTTTGCCGATGGTACTGTTTCAGTTCAAGATGCCGCTGCGCAGCTTGCCGCGCCGTTGCTGTTGAATGGCATGAATTTAAGTGCCAATTCCCGCGTGTTAGATGCTTGCGCCGCGCCTGGCGGTAAAACGGCCCATTTGCTTGAGATAGCCGACTGTGAAGTCGTTGCGTTGGATATAGATGCCGCGCGTTGTGAGTTGATTCACCAAAATTTGAATCGCGTAGGTTTAAGCGCAAAAGTGATCGTGGCGGATGCGGCAAAGCCCGATACGTGGTTTGATGCCCAGAAAGACGCTTTGTTTGATGCTATTTTGTTGGACGCGCCGTGCACAGCCTCCGGCATTGTTCGCCGTCATCCTGATATTCGTTGGTTGCGCCGTGAAACCGACATCGCGCAGTTAGCCGAAATTCAAAGGCATTTGTTAGACACGCTTTGGAAGCTAGTGAAGCCAGGGGGCAGATTGCTTTATTGCACCTGCTCTGTGTTCAAGGCTGAAGGGCATGATCAAGTCACGTTGTTCACTGCAAACAACAAAAATGCGAAGCTTCTTCGCTCGCCTGGGCATTTAATACCCAAAAACAGTGCAAAAACTGGCGTCGTCGCTCACAATGAATGCAGTAATGAACTGACTAACCATGATGGATTTTTTTACGCGCTCTTTGAAAAGCAACCGACTTAAGCACGCAAATATGCTGTTACGAAGTTTTGTTGCGTTTATTTTTGTGGGTATCGCCGCTACGCAAGTGGTGAATGCAGCGAATTTTGAAGTAATTACACCTGCAATTAGCTCACTTCAAGTTGAGCGCAGCGATGGTGCTGTTTTCTTAAATGCACAATTGACTTTTGACTTGCCAGCACCGGTAGAAGACGTTTTACTCAAAGGCATTCCGCTGTTTTTTGTTGCGGAGGCCGAGGTTAGGCGAGATCGCTGGTTTTGGTATGACAAAAAATTAGCCATTGCAACACGGCAAATACGTCTTGCCTACCAACCATTGACACGCAGATGGCGATTGAACGTCTCCAGTGGATCGGGTGGTTCTGGCGGTGGGCTAGGTGGTGGCTTGCCACAATATTTCGATACTTTGGCTGAAGCGATGTCTAAAGTGCAGCGTATCAACCGTTGGCGTATTGTTGAATTGGCCGAGTTAGATCCAGATGTGCTTCATACCGTTGAGTTGAGCTTTAAGTTGGATATTTCTCAACTTCCGCGCCCCTTTCAAATCGGCTTGATTGGGCAAAGCGACTGGAATATATTGACTGCA
Source organism: Polaromonas sp. (assembly GCA_043764955.1). Lineage (GTDB taxonomy): Bacteria > Pseudomonadota > Gammaproteobacteria > Burkholderiales > Burkholderiaceae_C > Aalborgiella. The sequence continues at coordinate 3,169 of JAYUJX010000541.1, read as the reverse complement.
AAAAGTATCCGGTTTGCTTCTGAGGTCAGCAAGTGAGCAAATTGTTGATGCTTTTGGGCTTGGATCCAAGCTTGTCAAAGTCGCGCCAACTCCGGTGGTTGCTTGGCATTGGTGCCGGAGTCATGGTGCTCGTTGGCTTGGCGCTGCTTTTTTTACTCACCATATCCACCAATAACCGAGAACAGTATGAAGATACTTATGGACAACTGCTGATCGTTAATACGGTAGTTGCCTCGCTCTTGTTGCTTCTGATCATCGGGTTAGCTATTCGCTTGATCGTGCGCTTGCGTCAGGGTAAATTTGGTAGCCAGCTACTGGTCAAGTTAGCTTTGATATTTGCCTTAGTGGGCTTTGCGCCTGGCGTTTTGATCTATGTTGTGTCCTACCAATTCGTATCCCGCTCAATTGAAAGTTGGTTCGATGTCAAGGTAGAGGCGGCGCTTGATGCTGGTCTGAATTTAGGTCGCGTCACGATTGATGTACTGTCAACAGAACTGGGCAGCAACACTGTTGTGGCGGCAAGACGGCTTTCTGATATGTCAGATGTGGCTGCTTCGCTCGAGTTGGAGCGCATTCGCGAACAGTTGTCCGTACAAGATGCTTTTTTGTGGACGTCAACGGGTCAACTCATCGGCAGTGCTGGTGCCTCTCGCTACCAAATTAACCCAGACCGACCCACCCAGCAACAATTACGCACAGCAAAACTGCAACGTCAAATCGTTAACTTGGATGGACTTGATGAGGCAGCTGCCGGAGCAACAGCTACGCCTTCTGCGGTAAAAATCAAAGTGCTCGCAGCTGTGCAAGCTGGTGGCTTGGGGATCTCGGCAGAGCCACGGTTTTTGCAGGTGACACAGTTGCTTTCCCCCACGCTGGTTGCCAATGCCTTGGCTGTAACCGAAGCTAACCGTGAGTATCAAAACAGAGCCTTGGCTCGTGGTGGCTTGAAGCGTATGTACATAGCTACGTTGACTTTGAGCTTGTTTTTGGCAGTGTTTACAGCGGTCTTGTTGGCTGTGTTTTTGGGCGCTCAGCTGGCGGCCCCTTTGTTATTACTGGCTGACGGCGTACGGCAAGTTGCAGCGGGTGATTTGACGCCTAAAGCTGTCTTAAAGAGCAAGGACGAACTGGGCGGTTTAACGCGCTCGTTTGCAGACATGACCCAGCAGCTATTTGATGCGCGTACAGCGTTGGACAGCAGCATGGTACAGGTCAACACTGCACGTGAGAATTTGCAAGTTATTTTGGATAACTTAACATCGGGTGTCATAGTGTTGGATGCCAAAGGTGTTATTCAATCGTTTAATCCAGGCGCAGCTCGCATTTTGCGTACACCACTGGCTGATTTCACAGGGAAGTCACTGTCTAGCGTTGTCGGGCTAGAGTCGTTTGCGTCCGGTGTTCAGTCGCAATTTGATGCCTACCTTAGCGAACGCAAACTGCATAACCTTGACCATTGGCAGCACTCTTATGTGCTCAATTTGCAGGCGATTATCGACAACGGCGCTGAGCAAAGCGCCATGGCACTAGCTTCTCCCTACGCCACTCAACATACCATTAATTTGATTGCACGTGGTGCTGAGCTGCCAGGTGAAAATTTCAATCTCAAAGCGGGTGATGAGGAGGTCAAACAATCACTTCGTTTGTTGGTGTTTGACGATATATCTGAAATTGTTTCATCGCAACGCGCGCAAGCGTGGGGAGATGTGGCTAGGCGCTTGGCGCATGAAATCAAAAACCCATTAACGCCGATTCAGCTCTCAGCCCAGCGTTTAGAGAAAAAACTGACTGGTAAGTTAGAAGAGCCTGAGCAAGCCGTTGTCACCAAATCTGTCAAAACTATTGTTGATCAAGTAGACGCGATGAAGCGCTTGGTGAATGAGTTCAGAGACTATGCGCGCTTGCCTGCCGCAGAGCTAAAACCCATCGATCTGAATGCGCTAGCGACGGATATTTTGCAACTATACGGTGCGGAAGATGGGCAATCTGGAAAGGCGAAGCATGGAGCGGCGACAATTACACCTGTGTTAGACCCGCAATGCCCGCGCATCATGGGTGATGCTCAGCAACTACGTCAAGTCATTCATAATTTGTTACAAAATGCTGTAGATGCTACAGATTTGTCACCAAATAAACAGGTCACCATAGCCACTCAATGGAGCGCTGAGACGCACCGTGTACGCATAGTTGTGACAGATACGGGCATCGGTTTCCCCGAATACATCTTAAAGCGCGCCTTTGAGCCATACGTGACGAGCAAAAGCCACGGCACCGGGCTGGGTTTGGCCGTCGTAAAAAAGATAGCAGACGAGCATAATGCCCGCATTGATATCTCAAATCGTGTTACAGATGGAGTCGCACAAGGGGCTCAAGTTTCGTTATCATTCGCGATAGACTTTGAATCCGCCATGAAAGCTGGCTGATTTTTTTATTTACAAAATTACTGCACACAATAAAAATTCAAAATGGCAAATATATTGGTGGTTGATGACGAGCTAGGCATTCGTGATTTATTGTGGGAAATCCTCAACGATGAAGGCCATACCGTTGAACTCGCAGAAAACGCCAGTCAAGCGCGTTTAGCCCGTAACCGCAGCAAACCAGACTTGGTGTTGCTAGATATTTGGATGCCAGACACCGATGGTGTCACCCTGCTTAAAGAGTGGGTAGGCGCAGGCCAGCTCAATATGCCTGTCATCATGATGAGTGGTCACGCCACGGTTGAAACAGCCGTAGAGGCCACCAAAATCGGCGCACAAGCTTTTTTGGAAAAACCCATCACACTGCAAAAATTACTCAAAGCAGTAGAAGCCGGCTTGGCTCGCGAAACCAGCAAAGTGGCCAATGTCGTTGTTCGTCAGCACGTGGGTGAGTTAACCTTAGAAAACTCCATGACTGGCGGGCAAATGCTGGCAAGAGCGGTTGATACTGGCCCCGTCGCCAACCAGTCCTTCAACCTTGACAAACCGCTCAGAGACGCCAGAGACGAATTCGAAAAAGCCTATTTTGAATTCCATCTCGCCAAAGAAGGCGGCTCCATGACCCGAATTGCTGAAAAAACCGGCTTAGAGCGCACTCATTTATACAGAAAATTGAAACAACTTGGCGTTGATCTGACACGTAGCAAGCGCGGTGGCATTTAAACGCTGCTAAGACTGCTATAATCAAA
>JAYUJX010000540.1:0-3980 GCA_043764955.1 Polaromonas sp. | reverse complement strand
CCAGATGGGCGTGGCGGGTGGCGGCGCAGTTGGGGATCATCGCAACCGGTTTGCCGGCGGCGTGGGTGGGGTACATATTGATTTTGACGTCCAGTACGGTGGTCAAGCCGCCCAAGCCCTGCGCGCCGATACCGAGGGCGTTGACCTTTTCAAACAGCTCCAGACGCAGGTTTTCGACCTTGCTCAAAGCCTCGCCACGGGATGACTTGGCTTGTAGCTCGTACATGTTGATGTCTTCCATCAAAGATTGTTTGGCCAACAACACCGCTTTTTCAGCGGTGCCGCCAATGCCGATGCCCAGCATGCCTGGCGGGCACCAGCCCGCGCCCATGGTCGGCACAGTTTTGAGCACCCAGTCAACGACCGAGTCGCCGGGGTTGAGCATGACGAGTTTGGATTTGTTCTCAGAGCCGCCACCTTTGGCTGCGACAGTGATGTCCAGCTTGTTGCCAGCGACGATTTCGACATTGATGACGGCAGGCGTGTTGTCTTTGGTGTTCTTGCGCTCAAATTCCGGGTCGGACACGATGGAGCCGCGCAGCTTGTTGTCTTCGTTGTTGTAGCCTTGGCGCACGCCTTCGTTGATGGCGTCTTCCAGCGTGGTCGTAAAGCCATCAAAGAGCACGTCCATGCCGATTTTTAGGAACACGTTGACGATGCCGGTGTCTTGGCAGATCGGGCGGTGGCCAGTGGCGCTCATGCGGCTGTTGGTCAAAATCTGGGCAATCGCATCTTTGGCGGCAGGGCTTTTCTCGGCCTCGTAGGCACGCGCCAGATGGGCAATGTAGTCCATCGGGTGGTAGTAGCTGATGTACTGCAGGGCGCCGGCGATGGTTTCAATCAGGTCGGCTTGTTTGATATGGGTTGTGGAAGAGGTCATGGTTAGAGTCTTGAGTTGAAATTAAAAGGCTGTATCAGAGTTTATTTTGGTTTTATATTTTGCGGTCATCGAAGAGTTTGTTTCGAAGATTTAGCCGCTTGCTTCATCACGTATTGAACATCGACTAAATCTTTAAAGTGCGCATCAGAGGTGAGCAATGTGGCTTGGCTGACTTGCGCCGTCGCGTAAACAATCGCATCTGCAAAAGACAAATTATGTTCCATGCTCAAGTCGCCCGCCGTCAAAGCGATGTTTTGTGTCAGCGGAACAACTTGTGCTTGGGTGCTGTAGTTGATCACGCGCATGGCTTCTTCCATATTGCGTTCACGCAAAAGCCATTTGTAAAGCTCCATTTGCACAGCCGTTGGCACGATGAGGTTATCAACATCGCGCAATGCAGCTTCAAAATGATGAGCCAGCGGCGAGTCGGTTAGCCACTCAATCCAACCACAGGTATCGACTAAAACTTTCACAAACTTCAGCGAGATTGTTGATTCAAACGGTCGTTCCTATCACTTCTGTCGCGGAAATTAGCCGTATTTGCACCACGTGCAAGACCTTTGAGCGCATCCAGCGTCGGTACTGGCAGCAAATGCACGAGGCCAGATTTTTCGACAAAACTGATTTTTTGCCCAGCTTCCAAGTGCAAACGCTCGCGTACATCTTTCGGGATACCGATTTGAAACTTGGTTGATAGCGTGGCAGTGGACATATTTTCTTACTTTAATGTATATTCTTAAAAACGTAAGAATAACACAAATCCGAGTTTTGTAATGCGTCAGCGATAGGTAAAACGACCTAGACTATGCTTGCCTATATTCAAGTTTATCTAAATCAGCCAACGGGAGGCTGACACTGCAGGAGTTTGCCTTGTTAAAGATGATTTACCGCCGCGCCAATGAATTTATCCACTCGCAATCGGGTGGCGGCATTGTGTTGGCTGTGGCAGCGCTGCTGGCGCTGATCATCAGCAATTCGCCATGGAGTGGCTGGTATGAGCAGTTGTTACAAATACGCGGAGAAGTCCGCATCGGCGGCGATTGGCTGGTGCTGTCCAAGCCGCTCCTGGTGTGGATCAACGACCTGTGGATGGCGGTTTTCTTCTTTTTGGTGGGGCTGGAGATCAAACGCGAGCTGCTGGAGGGCGAATTAGCGTCTGTCAGCCAAGCGATGCTGCCAGCTGGTGCGGCTTTGGGTGGCATGCTGGTGCCGGCGCTGATCTACAGCGCCATCAACTGGGGCGATGCTGTGGCTTTGCGCGGCTGGGCGATACCGGCGGCCACTGACATTGCCTTTGCGCTGGGTATTTTGGTGCTGCTGGGCAAGCGGGTGCCAGTGTCGCTGAAGGTGTTTTTAACGGCGGTCGCCATCATTGACGACTTGGGTGCGATTGTGATCATCGCGTTTTTCTATACAGCGCAGGTGTCTGTGCCCATGCTGTTGGCGGCAAGTGCGGGCATTGCGGTGCTGTTTGCCATGAACCGGGCGCGGGTGATGAATCTGGGTCTGTATGTGCTGGTCGGCTTGGTGGTGTGGCTGTTTGTGCTCAAGTCTGGCGTGCATGCCACGCTGGCGGGTGTGGTGACGGCGCTGGCCGTGCCTTTGGTCAACCCAAGCAAAAGTGGACATGGCAAATCGCCACTCAAAACCGCTGAACATGCGCTGCACCCGTGGGTGGCTTTTGGGGTGCTGCCGGTGTTTGCTTTTGCCAATGCGGGTGTGTTGCTGCAAGGCGTGAGTTTGGCGACCCTGCTGCAAACCGTGCCGCTGGGTATCACTGCAGGTTTGCTTTTGGGTAAGGCCGCGGGGGTGTTTGGTGCGGCGTGGCTGATGATTCGCTTCACCCAGGCACGTTTGCCCTATCAGGCCAGCTGGACGCAGTTTTTTGGCGTTTGCGTGCTGTGCGGTGTGGGGTTTACGATGAGCCTGTTTATCGGTGGGCTGGCGTTTGCAGGGCAGGGCGCGGCGTTTGAAACCCAGTTGAAGCTGGGCGTGCTGATGGGGTCGATATTGTCTGGCGTGCTTGGCGCACTGATTTTACTGCGCCCCGTCAAATAATCTTGCAGCGATTTCTGAGAGTTAGTGTTTCCCAGAACCAGACATCAATTTGTCCGTGTACGCGATAGCCATGGCAGACAGTAAAAACACAACGTGAATAATCGTCTGGTACATCAACACTTGCTCAGTGTAATTCGCCGCATTGATAAAGGTCTTGAGCAAGTGGATGGAGGAAATACCAATGATCGCCGTTGCTAGCTTCACCTTCAAAACACTCGCATTCACGTGCGATAACCACTCTGGCTGGTCTGGGTGGTCTTGCAAGTTCATACGGCTGACGAAAGTTTCGTAGCCGCCGACAATGACCATGATCAGCAAATTTGAGATCATGACCACATCAATCAGAGCTAAGACAACTAGCATGATGATGGTTTCGTTGAGGGTCGTCACTGGGACATCCGACTTGTAGCCGATGCTGGTGACCAAGGCCACAACATCCGGCTGGCTGCCAAAAGCTGCAAAGACGAGGTGATACAGCTCAATGAAAAAATGCCACACATAAACGCCTTGGGCCAAGATCAAGCCCAGATAAAGCGGCATTTGCAGCCAGCGGCTTGCAAAAATCATGTTGGGCAGGAATTGCAGTTTGGAAACGTCAGTGCTGGAGGGTGTTTGTTTAGGTGTAGACATAAAAATTAGTTTAGCAAGATAGCGTTGCGATTCTATGACAGTTGTGATACACACAAGCGTTGATGTAAGTTTCGTCTCAGTCAGACCTTTGTAAGTACAAACCCTCACATTACATATATTCTTGATGCAGAACAAATAAAATCAAGCTCTGTAGAGTAAATTCAAGATTAAATTTAAGCTAATTTATAACTTACTGGAGACAAACACCCATGAGCGCACCTTCCTCAGCTATCGAATCCAACTTGGTCGAAAACCGCGTTTTCTTCCCGACCGAAGCACAGCAAAAATCTGCCCGCATTTCTGGCATGGAAGGTTACAACGCCCTGTGCGCTGAAGCTGAGAAGGATTTTGAAGGCTTTTGGGCGCGTTTGGCACGTGAAAACGTGATGTGGAACAAGCCTTTCACCAAGAC
>JAYUJX010000539.1:0-3980 GCA_043764955.1 Polaromonas sp. | reverse complement strand
CTCTCGTCGCCGTACCCACGGTTGCTTGGTCGCAGCAGTTGGCTTATGCCTCTCAAACTGTGAATATGCGGGCGGGCCCGTCGCGCGATTACCCTGTTGTCGCCACCATTGGTTCTGGCACATCAATGACGATTTATGGCTGCCTGCAAGGCTACAAGTGGTGCGATGTGGTGGTTGGCAGCTCGCGCGGCTGGGTGTATTCGGGCAGCATTGTTTACCCGTATTTAGGCCGAAATGTACCGGTATTGAGCTATGGTCCAACCATTGGTTTGGGTATCGTCACATTTAGCATTGACAACTACTGGGACAACTATTACACCGACTACCCGTGGTACCCGCAGCGCCAAACTTGGACGACTAGGCCTTGGGCAGGCTCGGGTTACGGCAGCGGCTACAACTGGCGCGCCCCCACAGCGCAGATCCGCCCCGTCACCCCAGCCGTGCGCCCTATCAACCCCAATGTGCGTCCACCAGCCCAAGTGAGACCCGTCAGACCTCAGCTGCAACAAGCCGTCCCGCTAGGTGCGCCCCCCGCGCAAGTGCAAGGTGTAAGACCGATGCCACCCGGACAAGCCAAACGCTGCGGGCCGAACAATCCGAACTGTTGATTTGAGAAGTCGCTAAAAGCTTGGATTTTAGGGGTTAAATCGACCTCTATCCGGCGCATTTATTGCCTAGGTAGCTATTAAAATAATAGCAATTTGCAAATTACGCCCTAAACCGCCTACGCGTCAGCGCCAAGGCCAGCCAGAAACCCAGCACGGCATACGCTGTCAACACGGTGACGTGTAGCCACGGGTTACTCGGCCACTGGTCCATGAACAGCGGCCGAACCAACTCGACCGCATTGGTCAGCGGTAGCCAGTCTGAGATGACTTTGACGACGTGGGGCAGCTGGTCGCGGGGGAAGAAGATACCGCTCAAAAACATCATGGGCGTCAAAAACAAGGTGAAGTAGTAGGTGAAAAAATCATACCCCTTGGCCAAGGCGTTAAAAATCAGCGCGATGCAGCTAAAAGTGATGCCCACGCCTAGTAAAATGGGCCAAGCGACCAACAGCTTGGGGCTGTGGCTGATGCCTAAAACGAGCATCACGCCCAAAATCGCCGTCACGGTGAAGAGCGACTTGAACGCCGCCCAGAGCATTTCGGCCATGACCACGTTGTCTAAACTTACTGGCGCGTTCATGATGCCGTCCCAGGTTTTTTGCACGTGCATGCGCGAAAAGGCCGAATACAACGCCTCAAACGAGGCGGCTTGCATGGCACTCATGCAGATACTGCCGCTGGCTAAAAACAAGATGTAGGGCACTTTGGCATCACCGGCGGTGGGCGCGACCTCACCCACCAGCGCGCCCATGCCGTAGCCAAAGGCGACCAGCCACATCAGAGGCTCGGCGATATTGCCGACCAGACTGGGAATCGCCAGCTTGCGCCATACCAGCAGGTTGCGTAAAAATACCGGCCACCAGCGGCTGGAGAGGTTGGGCAGACGCCAAATGCTGAGTTGAGTTGCAGTTGTCATATTTAATTTACGTTATTCATAAAACACCGTTCGGACTGAGCTTGTCGAAGTCTTGAAGAACCCTTCGACAAGCTCAGGGCGAACGGAGCGATTGGCAATTACTGCTTAGGCATCTTCCCGAATTTGTCGGCCTGTGAGTTTGAGGAATAAGTCTTCCAAGTTAGCAGGGCGGTGCAAGGTGCGCAGTTGCGGGTGCGCTTGCAGCGCTTCTAAGAGCGGCTTGGCGTCTTGCGTGTAGAAAAACAGCGTTTCGCCGCTGATTTCGACCCGAGCTGCGAGTTTCACGAGTGGCGAATCCTGCAGCGCCATTGCGCCAGCACCGTAGACCTCGACAACATCCGGTTCCAGATGTTGGGCGATCAAATCGCGCGGTTTGCCTTCGGCGATTTTTTTGCCGTGGTCGAGAACCAGCAGGCGGGAGCACAGGCGCTCGGCTTCGTCCATGAAATGGGTGGTCAACAAGATGGATTTGCCTTGCTGCAGCAGCATTTGCAGCCGCTCCCACATCAAATGGCGGGCTTGCGGGTCTAGACCGGTGGTGGGTTCGTCCAGCAGCAACAATTTGGGGTCGTTGACCAAGGCGCGCGCCAAGCTCAAGCGACGCTTCATACCTCCCGACAGCTCGCCCGGTTTGCTGCCGGCTTTGCTGGTGAGGGACGCAAATTCGAGCAATTGCGGGATGCGAGCTTTGATGTCAGCCGTTTTCATGCCGAAATAGCGGCCATAGACCAGCAGGTTTTCAGCGCAGCTAAAGTCTGGGTCTAGTGTGTCGTTTTGGTTCACCACGCCCATCAGGGCTTTGATGGCGAGGGCTTCTTTGGGCATGGGCATGTCAAAAGCGGTGATGCTGCCCGCGTCGGGCGCGGTCAGCCCCAAGCACATGCGGATGGTGGTGGTTTTGCCAGCGCCGTTGGGGCCGATCACGCCCAGGCATTCGCCGGGGGCGATGCTGAAGGACAAATCATCAACGACCGTGCTGCTGCCGTAGCGTTTGACGAGGCCTTTTGCTGAAAATAAGGCGGTTGAAGGTGGGGTTTGCATGAATTGATTATGGCGAAAATTTGAATGTTGGGGAATTTGACCCTAAGACACAGGACATTGGCTGATCGTGGCATTATCATGATATGACTTTAACAACGCTACCGCTGTTTCCATTAAGCACTGTCTTGTTTCCCGATGGTTTGCTGCCGTTGCAGATTTTTGAGCTGCGTTACCTCAACATGGTTAAAAAATGTATTGCCGATGGTACGGAGTTTGGCGTTGTGGCGCCAACGGCGCGTCGAGATGCTGCAGCCGAATCACCAGCAGCATCCGAGGCCAATGCGCCGGCTTTGCCGATGAGCCAAGAAACATTCACCGCCATGGGGACAACCGCAAAAATAGTCTCACACTTTGTGCCGCAGCTAGGGCTGATACGGATTGATTGCGTTGGCGGTCAGCGCTTTTCTATCGTCAGCACGCAGCAGCAAACGGGTGGTTTGTGGGTTGCGCAGGTTCAAACCATCGCGGCTGACTTGGTTATTCCCGTACCAGCTGAACTTTTAGACGCCGTCACCGCATTACGCCATGTGATCTCGACATTGGCGAGCCAAGCGGCTGAAGCCAGCTATATGCCGATAGCCAAACCTTATCTGTTTGACGACTGCGGCTGGGTGGCGAACCGTTGGTGCGAGCTGATTCCCATGCAGCCCGCGCAACGACACAGGCTGCTGACGCTGGATAATCCGTTGATTCGGCTAGAGCTGGTACAAGATTTATTGGAAACGGGTGGTTTTTTACGATAGTTTGCTCAACTTGCCTGATTTGTTAACTTGCTGATTGTTACTATTTGGTAATATTAAATACCATTTAGTCTGTATGGATACTATTTGGTATATATGATTCGGGTACGCCAACGTTTTTTGGCGCATGTGCCTTTCTATATATACCTAGTTTTAAATCCTTAACCACTTGGAGTTCATCATGAAAAAATCTATCATTGCTTCCGTATTGGCGATCAGCGCTGCCTTCTCTGTACAAGCCAAAGACATTGTTGACACCGCCGTTGGTGCGGGAACCTTCAAAACATTGGCGGCTGCTTTAACAGCGGCTGGCTTGATCGACACGCTCAAAGGCCCAGGCCCATTCACCGTGTTTGCGCCTACAGACGCAGCGTTTGCCAAAATCCCGAAAGCTGACTTGGACGCTTTGCTCAAAGACAAAGCCAAATTGACAGCGGTGCTGACCTACCATGTTGTTTCAGGCAAAGTCATGGCTAAAGATGTCAAAGCGGGTAAAGTAAAAACAGTTCAAGGCTCTGAATTGACCGTATCTACAACAGGCGGCGTGATGGTTGATGCGGCTAAGGTAACAGCAACAGACATCGTCGCAGACAACGGTGTGATTCACGTGATCGACAGCGTGATTCTGCCGAAGTAAGTTTCCGCCTTTCCTCAAAAGCAGTTGAGCGCCTGAAT
>JAYUJX010000538.1:0-1096 GCA_043764955.1 Polaromonas sp. | reverse complement strand
GTTCATGTTTGATTCCTTCATGAACAATTTTTACTTACTTCATTTCTATCCTTCATCCTTTCGCGAACGAACGAAAAACCCCGCTTTTTTTCGTTCATGTTCAATGTTCGTTCATCTTCGAACGAACGAATGTTCGTTCGTCCTAGCTGTGCATTCTTTGTATAAATGACGGTGTATGCTGTATGCTGTGCATAAAGAAGCGACCGTAACTGCCGAAGGCTTTGCGGTGTAGTTATACAGTTTGATTTGTTCTGTACTGAATAGATAGTTTTGACGAGGAATCTCCTGAGAATTCTTTCTTGAGAAGCCCCTCCGCTTCATTTCAGAAATAGCTACTACTCTCAGACTACTCATGACTATGTTTTTCAACAAATCATCACTGCAACTGAACCCGCAGAACACTCCCCAGAAGATATATTTCGTGAAAGCTGAAGTGCCTGGGCTGCAACTCCTTTTATTATCTTTAAATAATTCAAAGCATGAATAGAATTTATATCTTAATTCTATAAATTCAAATATCGCTGGAGTGTTAACATGCCAGCGTATTTACATCCAGAATATGTTACCTAATATTTTGCGTCTACAGCAGCGCCTCTGCTCTCCGAAACTGACTTTTGGAATATAGCTCCGATGGCTCCACGATTTCGATCCTGGATTGTCAGGTATATTTGAAGATCAGATCAATTTTCAGAAGCGAAATCAGAGTTGAAATGAATTCAAAATCAGATTTCTCCAGGATTTTCTCACCTGATGTGCTCGAAACCCTCTGCTCTCCGAAGCTGACTTTTCAGATGCAGCTCCGATGGCTCCACGATTTCGATCCTGGATTGTCAGGTATATTTAAAGATCAGATCAATTTTCAGAAACGAAATCAGAGCTGGAGTGAATTCAAAATCAGATTTCTCCAGGAATATCTTACCTGATGCACTCCAAACCCTCTGCTCCCCACAGCTGGAAGGAGCATTACAGCTCGGCTAGCATCCGTGTTCTGCACCCACAGTAATAAACACATTTTAGAGTGGTTTTGAAGGTCAAATTTTGTTTTGGAGGGCACTATCAGTTTCTTGAGAGTACTTGTAGAGTGATTTTTCAGAGG
>JAYUJX010000537.1:0-3985 GCA_043764955.1 Polaromonas sp. | reverse complement strand
TTGCCGATTAATTATGGATACCAAGTGGTTAGAAGATTTTGTCAGCCTCGCTGAAACACGCAGCTTCAGCCGATCAGCGCAATTGCGCCATGTCACGCAACCCGCATTTTCGCGACGCATTCAATCGCTAGAAGCATGGGCAGGTACGGATTTGGTGGACCGCAGCTCGTACCCCACCAAACTGACCGCTGCGGGCGACACACTCTATGACCAATCGCTAGACATGCTGCGCGCCTTGCAAAGCACGCGGGCCATGTTGCGCGGGCACACATCAGCTGGGCAAGATGTCATTGAGTTTGCCGTGCCGCACACGCTGGCCTTCACGTTTTTTCCAGCTTGGATGTCGATGCTGCGGCAAAACTTTGGCCCGATCAAAAGTCGGCTGATGGCGCAAAACGTGCATGATGCGGTACTGCGCTTGGTGGAAGGCAGTTGCGATTTGCTGATTGCGTACTTCCACTCATCCCAGCCTTTTCAGCTGGACGCTTCGCGCTATGAAATGGTGAGCTTGGGCCAAGAGGTGATCGCCCCCTATGCAAAATCCGACGCAGATGGCAAGCCGATGTTTGAATTGCCAGGACGCGCTGGCCAGCCTTTGCCCTACCTGGGCTATGCACCTGGCGCGTATTTGGGTATGGTGGTTGACCAAATATTGAAGCAATCCAAAACCGCCATTCATCTTGACCGCGTCTATGAAACCGACATGTCGGAAGGCCTCAAAGCCATGGCATTGGAAGGCCATGGCATCGCTTTTTTACCGCACAGCGCCATCAAAAAGGACTTGCGCGCCAAACGCTTGGTCAGTGCCTGTCCTGAAGGCATGAGCGATTTGACGATGACCATGGACTTACGCGCCTACCGCGAGAAACCGACAGGCAAAGAGGCCAACAAAGGCGCGGCGCAAGCGCTTTGGGAATATTTGGTGGCGAATAGCGCGACTTGAGCGCGCATCAAGAGCCGCCGTTCGGACTGAGCCTGTCCTGAGCCCGTCGAAGGGCTCAGGGCGAACGGATTCTCATGGATCATTTATTTTTTGAGACAATAAACGGATGACAACATCAATAACTATCACCCGACCCGACGACTGGCACCTGCATGTCCGCGACGGCGACGCACTCAACACCGTGGTTCCGCACACCGCCGCGCAATTCGCTCGGGCCATCATCATGCCCAACCTGCGCCCGCCGGTGACGACTGCTGCACAAGCAATAGCCTACAAAGCACGCATTCAAACTGCTGTACCTAAAGGTGTGACGTTTGAGCCATTGATGACACTGTATTTGACCGATAACCTGCCAGCTGATGAAATCAAACGCGCGAAAGACGCCGGCGTGGTTGCTGCCAAGCTGTACCCCGCTGGCGCGACCACCAACAGCGACGCTGGCGTAACGGATTTACGCAAAACCTACAAAACGCTAGAAGCCATGCAACGCGAGGGCATGTTGCTGTTGGTGCATGGTGAAGTCACATCGCCTGATATTGATTTGTTTGACCGCGAAGCTGTGTTTATTGATACGCAATTGATCCCACTACGACGCGATTTTCCCGAACTCAAAATCGTGTTCGAGCACATCACCACGAAAGAAGCTGCAAATTACGTGCGTGATGCAGATAAGTTCACTGCCGCCACCATCACCGCACACCACTTGCTGTACAACCGCAATGCCATTTTCACAGGTGGTATTCGCCCGCATTACTATTGCCTGCCTGTGCTCAAGCGTGAAACACATCGACTCGCTTTGGTGGAAGCCGCCACCAGCGAAAATACTAAGTTTTTCTTGGGTACAGACAGCGCACCACACCCTGCAAATTTAAAAGAGCATGCGTCTGGCTGCGCTGGCTGCTACACCGCCCATGCCGCGATGGAAATGTACGCCGAAGCATTTGACGCAGCAGGAGCTTTAGACAAGCTAGAAGCGTTTGCCAGCTTCAGCGGTGCTGATTTTTACGGTTTACCGCGTAATCAAGGAACGATCACCCTGAAAAAGGAAAGCTGGACGCCACCTGAGAGCTTTGCTTTTGGCGAAGCAGCGCTCAAACCACTGCGTTCTGGGGAAGCCTTGCCTTGGCGCATGGTTTAGAGGTCATTGATTGGTCAGTCCCATGGCTGACTCACCTGCGAGAAAAAGGCGAATTTGCAGCGCAACAAGCGCATGAGAATGCGCCGCTGTATGAAACATTGAACCAATGCTTGAGCAGCCCCGTGCGATTTGTCTCGCAAAGCAGTTTGCCCAACGGGATGGCTTACGAGCAGTTCATTTTTGATGCCCAGCAATGCCCTACGCGTGATGGTTTGCACGATTTTTTCAATGCTTTGTGCTGGGGTCAATTCCCTCGCACCAAAATGCGGCTCAACCAATTGCAAGCTGAGCAAATCGCCCAGCTTGGCTCAGTCACGCAGCGTGGAGCCGTGCGAGACGCTTTGACAGTGTTTGACGAAAACGGGGCTTTGCTGATAGCGCCGCCCGAACTGTGGGAAGCGTTGATCGCGATGGACTGGCATCGCCTTTTTGTCACCCTGCGTCCTTTGTGGCAACAATCGTGCCTCATCCCTTTTGGCCACGCGTTGCTGGAGAAGCTGGTTCAACCCAGAAAACCCATCACCGCACACGTTTATATAGCACAATTTGCTATTAACAATATAGCACTAGAGACAAATAATACGACGGATATGTCGGATACAACACATTTTTATACTCTTTTTGACGCATGGATAGCGGCAGACCTGTCTGCCGAAAAACTCGCATCCAAGCCGTTTGCCCCACTGCCCATATTGGGCATTCCAAATTGGTGGGATGACAATGAAGATTTGGACTTTTATAACGATGAAACGGTATTTCGTAAGCCTCGGTCTTGATTTTTTGCCGTTTACCCTTACTATTCGCCACATCGGCAATGGTTTGCCTTTTAGAAAGTGAAAATTAACATGAAACGCATTATTTTGTTTGTCTTAACCAATTTGGCTGTGATGGTCGTTTTGGGCTTGATTACCAGCATTTTTGGTCTAAACCGCTATATTGGACCGAACGGCGTCAACCTCACTTCATTGCTTGGCTTTTCTCTGGTCATGGGCTTTGGTGGTGCGATTATTTCGCTCTTAATAAGCAAACCCGTCGCCAAATGGAGCCAAGGCGTCAGAATCATCAATGAGCCACAAAATGCGGACGAAGCTTGGATTGTGCAAACCGTGCGCCAGTTTGCTGACAAAGCTGGCATTGGCATGCCGGAAGTCGGTATTTACGAGGGTGCACCGAATGCATTTGCAACCGGCGCCTTCAAAAACTCCGCTTTAGTGGCCGTGTCCACAGGTTTGTTGCAAGGCATGACCAGAGAAGAAGTTGAAGCTGTGATTGGGCATGAAATCGCCCACGTTGCGAATGGCGACATGGTGACCATGACCTTGATTCAAGGCGTGATGAACACCTTCGTCGTGTTTGCAAGCCGTGTGATCGGTTCGCTGGTGGATGGCGCACTGCGCAAAGGCAGCGACAGCTCAGGCCCCGGCATTGGCTACATGATCACCACCTTGGTGCTGGACATTGTGTTTGGCTTTTTGGCCAGCATCGTCGTGGCCTGGTTTTCACGCCACCGTGAGTTCCGCGCGGATGCGGGCGCAGCAAAACTGATGGGACGCCCTCAACCGATGATTCATGCGCTGCAGCGTTTGGGTGGCATGACGCCGGGTGAGTTGCCAAAAAGCATGGCGGCGATGGGCATTGGTGGCAGCATGGGCGCATTGTTCAGCACCCACCCACCAATGGAAGAGCGAATTGCCGCTCTGCAAAATCCGCAAGCTTAAAGATTTGAGTGAGCCAAACTTTTGTCATTCCCGCGAAGGCGGGAATCCATGGTGGTGCTGGTGGATTCCCGCCTTTGCGGGAATGACGGCTCTAATAGATGTATTTACGGTAAATTAACGACTCTCAAACAGGCTAAGCGCAACCGCCTCAGCCACCTTGATGCCATCCACGCCAGCGGACAAAAT
>JAYUJX010000536.1:0-1097 GCA_043764955.1 Polaromonas sp. | reverse complement strand
ATCACGTTTTCGATACAGAGCTCACTGCACTTCACATCGCTGCTGGATTCCACCCTACCAACTCCGACCACCACACTTACCGCAAGGTCTGCGCCATCAATCCGCTCAACTCACTCACAATCAACCTACACGTAGACGACGGCTTCTACCTCTCAACGTCACCCTCACTTCTAACCGAGTACAAGACACTCCTCAAAAAGCGTTACGGCCCAATAACCTTCAACGACCACTGTACCTCTATCTGCGGTATTACCGTGACCCGTCACTCTGACCATTCTATTACACTCGACTACGGCGCCCACATCAAAACGTTCCTTACCAAGGCAGGCATGGATCCATTACCACCAGCCCTCTCACCCTCCCTACCCACGCTCTTTCACGCACCCACCGATTGCACCCCTGTCGACCAGACAGCATTCCAACGCATCAACGGATCACTACTGTTCTACGTACCACTCCGCAACGACTGCCGCAAAGAGATCGTTCACCTTTGCACCAAAAATGCTAACCCCAATACTACCGACCGCGCCGACCAAATCCAACTCCTCAGGTACCTTAAAGGTAACCCCAACCTTGGTCCCACTTTCACTGCCATCCCTTCCAACCACCCCAACGGAGTCACCCTCATCGCCTCTGCCGATGCCTCCCACGCCTGTCACTCCGACGCCTCCAGTCATGCCGCGTACACACTCAGCGTAGGAAGCAATACAGCCCCCTTCCTCGCATACTCCGCTCGTGAAATAAACATCTCGCTCAACCCATGCGAAACAGAATATAAAACCCTCACCAAATGCGCTAAAGACGTGGTATTCTTCCGTCAGTTCGCCGCCGACCTAGGTCACCCACAACCCGCCCCAACCGTCATCCTCGAAGACAACAAATCAGCTATCAAACTCGCCATCGCTCCCGCCGTCACCCGCAAATCACGCCATATCTTCATCAAACACCACTACATCCGGGGGCAATTGAAAATTACAGCACTGTTATTAGCTTCCAAATAAACACAGGAGATATGATGCGTAAAAATCGGATGGATCGGATCGTCCTCATTCATTATTACCCCGTTGCTGCCGTCCTGCTGGACTTTGGCGTTGAGA
>JAYUJX010000535.1:0-3995 GCA_043764955.1 Polaromonas sp. | reverse complement strand
TGGATGAGCCGTTAGACGCCACCCACTGTGAAGGCCGCGAAAATTGCCATGGAGAAGGTACGGGTAAATGCATGACGCATGATCTGTGGACCTCTTTGAACAGTAAAATGACAGAGTTTTTAGACTCTGTATCGCTGCAAAAACTGATGGACGACCACCACGCGAGGGGCGGCGTCGAAACAGTCAGCGCCCCCATTTCTAAACGCGGTATTTCCAGCATGCCCTTGCAAAAGTCGGTGCGCACTAACGCGCCAAATTCGGTGTTTGCATTGGGTGATATGTATTTGGCTAAAACCTAAGATAGATTTATCACAAAGATAGCTATTAATTTAATAGTGCTCCAAGCAATAAATACGCCGGATAGAGAGAATTTTTTATATAAAGTTAATGCATTTTGACTCATTTTAGTCTGTTTTATTGAGTATCGAGAAACAACATGGAAGCTACCCCACATTTCCCTATTTACTTAGACTACAGCTCCACCACGCCTTGCGATGGCCGTGTCGTTGATGCCATGATTCCTTGGTTGCGTGAACACCACGGCAACCCAGCATCGCGCAGCCACGCTTGGGGTTGGGAGGCAGAAGCCGCTGTAGAAACTGCACGTTGCCACATTGCAGATTTGATTGGTGCTGACCCGCGCGAAATCGTTTGGACATCGGGTGCGACTGAGTCGAACAATTTGGCAATCAAGGGTGCGGCGGGTTTTTATAAAACCAAAGGCAAGCACATCATCACCGTGAAAACCGAGCACAAAGCCGTGCTGGACACCTTCCGTGAACTCGAGCGCCAAGGTTTTGAGGCAACTTACTTGGATGTGAAAGACGACGGACTGCTGGATTTAGAAGTCTTCAAAGCTGCGATTCGCCCAGACACGATTTTGGCAAGCGTCATGTTTGTGAACAATGAAATCGGTGTGGTTCAAGACATGGTTGCCTTGGGCAATATTTGCCGCGAAAAAGGCGTGATTTTCCACGTGGATGCCGCTCAAGCGACAGGTCGTATTGATATCGATATGACCAAATTGCCCATTGATTTGATGAGTTTGACTTCTCACAAAACCTACGGCCCTAAAGGAATCGGAGCTCTGTATGTGCGCCGAAAACCGCGCGTTCGCTTGGAAGCGCAAATGCATGGTGGTGGTCATGAACGCGGTATGCGCTCAGGCACGCTGCCGACCCACCAGTGCGTGGGTATGGGAGAGGCTTTCCGCATCGCCAAGTTAGAAATGCATGCAGACAATGTGCGTATCAGGGCTTTACATGAGCGCATGGTGAACGGTTTGAAAGATATTGAGCAAGTATTTTTGAACGGCCATGCTGACAAACGCATTCCGCACAACTTGAATATGAGCTTTAACTATGTTGAAGGTGAGTCTTTGATCATGGGGATCAAGGGCTTGGCGGTATCTTCAGGCTCGGCTTGTACGTCAGCTTCTTTAGAGCCAAGCTACGTGTTGCGCGCTCTGGGTCGCAGCGACGAATTGGCACATAGCAGCCTGCGAATGACGATTGGCCGTTGGACGACCGAAGCAGAAATAGACTACGCTGTAGAAACCATCAAACTCAATGTCGCGAAACTGCGTGACCTGAGCCCGCTATGGGATATGCACTTAGAAGGCATTGATATTTCCACAATTCAGTGGGCAGCGCATTAGAAGAATATAAACAACCCCGTTCGCCCTGAGCTTGTCGAAGGGGTTTCGACAGGCTCAACCCGAACGGATTTTTAAGTAATTTAGAAAATTTAAGAGGTATCGAATATGGCTTATTCAGAAAAAGTAGTTGACCACTACGAAAACCCACGCAACGTTGGCAGCTTTGAAAAAGGCGACGACTCTGTAGGTACCGGCATGGTGGGCGCACCGGCATGCGGCGACGTGATGAAGCTGCAAATCAAGGTCAACCCGCTCACTGGCGTGATTGAAGACGCACGTTTCAAAACCTACGGCTGCGGCTCGGCAATTGCGTCTAGCTCACTGGTGACCGAGTGGGTCAAGGGCAAAACTTTAGACCAAGCTGCTGCCTTGAAAAACAGTGAAATCGCTGAAGAACTGGCTTTGCCACCGGTGAAGATTCACTGCTCCATCTTGGCGGAAGATGCCATCAAGGCTGCTGTGAGCGATTACAAGGCAAAGCATGGGCTAGTAACGGCTGCTGCAGCGCATTAATTTTTATTAGAAATCAACCAGTTACAAGGTAACAGCAACGCTATGTCCGTTTCTCTCACAGAACCCGCCGCACGGCACGTCACCCGCTACTTGAGCAAGCGCGGCAAGGGCGTGGGAGTAAAGCTGGGTGTTAAAACCACGGGGTGTTCGGGCTTGGCTTACACGCTGGAGTACATGGACGAGTTCGCGCCCGAAGACACGATTTTTGAAGGCTTTGGCGTCAAAGTCGCGGTTGACCCGAAAAGCTTGGCGTACATTGACGGTACACAGCTGGACTATGTGCGCGAAGGCTTGAACGAAGGCTTCAAGTTCCTCAACCCAAACGAGCGCGACAAGTGTGGTTGTGGTGAGTCTTTCAGAGTTTAGAGTTTTAAGGTGAATCTCCAAGCTACCGATTTCGAGCTTTTCGAGATTCCAGCCCAATTTGCACAGGACCGCAGCGTTTTAGACGCCAAATGGAAAGACCTGCAGCGCGAAGCGCATCCCGACAAGTTCGCTGCTTATGCAGCTGCACATGGCGCACAGGGCGCAGCCGCCCAACGCATCGCGATGCAATGGTCTGTCCGCATCAACGAAGCCTACAACCGCCTCAAAGACCCACTGAAACGCGCAACGTACTTGTGTGAGTTGAACGGCGCACCGATAGAAGCTCACACCAACACCGCCATGCCGACTGCTTTCATGATGATGCAAATCGAATGGCGCGAGGCTTTGGAAGAAGCTGAAACGGCTGAAGAACTGGAAAAAATTGAGCAACAGACGGCGAATTACAAGCGTGAGCAGCTATCGAAAATAGAGCAATTCATCGATGTCAAGCGTGACTACCCAGCAGCAGCCAACGAGGTGCGGGCGCTGATGTTTGTGGCGCGATTCGTCGGTGAAATCGAAGCCCGGCTCGATAAAATATAAGATTCTAAATATACATTTCCATGGCACTTTTACAAATCTCTGAACCCGGCCAATCGCCCAACCCGCATGAGCGACGCATTGCCGTGGGCATTGACCTGGGGACGACCCATTCACTCGTTGCTGCCGTGCGCAGTGGCACGGCGGAGTGTTTGCCGGATGACCAGGGCAGGGTGATTTTGCCGTCTGTCGTGCGGTACTTGCCAGACAACAAGCGACAAATTGGCTTTGAAGCGCTGGCGAATGTTGCTATCGACCCACAAAACACCATCGCTTCTGTTAAACGCTTGATGGGGCGTGGCTTGAAAGATATTGCGCATCGTGACAAGTTGCCTTACATGTTTGTAGAAGGTGAATCCGCTACAGGCATGGTCAGCTTAGAAACTGTTGGCGGCACAAAATCGCCCGTTGAAGTCAGCGCCGAGATTTTGGCGACGCTGCGTTACCGTGCCGAAGACACGTTTAATGACGACTTGTTTGGCGCGGTCATTACTGTGCCGGCTTATTTTGACGATGCGCAGCGCCAAGCGACCAAGGACGCGGCGCAGCTGGCGGGTATCAATGTACTTAGGCTCATTAACGAGCCCACGGCTGCTGCGATTGCCTACGGTTTAGACAACGCCAGCGAAGGTGTTTACGCGATTTACGACTTGGGCGGCGGAACGTTTGACATCTCGATTTTGCGCTTGACGCAGGGCGTGTTTGA
Organism: Polaromonas sp.; assembly: GCA_043764955.1. GTDB lineage: Bacteria > Pseudomonadota > Gammaproteobacteria > Burkholderiales > Burkholderiaceae_C > Aalborgiella. The sequence goes on along the minus strand of JAYUJX010000535.1, from coordinate 213 downwards.
GGTGATCGCCACGGGTGGTGACTCAGCCTTGGGAGGGGATGATTTTGATCGTGCGTTAGCAGACTTTATATCTGTCGAAACGGGTTATTTACCCAGTACTGCCAGTGAAAAGGCCGCGCTGTTGGTAGAAATCAGACGTTGCAAGGAAGCCCTTTCGACTATAAATAATATAGCAGTTAAGTCAATAAATACGCTGGCTAGTGGCGATTTTAT
>JAYUJX010000534.1:0-4000 GCA_043764955.1 Polaromonas sp. | reverse complement strand
TGTTTGCCGCTGCATACGCCTTTATCGGGCATTTTCGAGGTGGTTTGGCGCATGCAACTGTTGCGGCATGTGCTGGCTTTGGTGCAATTTGCGGTTCTTCCATCGCCACCGCGGCAACCATGAGCAAGGTTGCCTACCCCAGCATGAAAAAGCTCGGCTACAGCGACTCGCTTGCTACCGGTGTGATGGCTGCTGGCGGTACGCTGGGCATCATGATCCCGCCCTCCACCATCATGGTGATTTACGGCATCATCACCGAAACCAATATCGGTAAATTGTTTGCTGCAGGCGTGATTCCCGGCATTTTGACGGCGCTGATGATGATGGGTGCCATTGTCTATATGACCAGCAAAGACCCAGAGCACGCGCCAGCCGGCAAACGCAGCACTTGGTCGGAAAGATGGGCGGCGTTACGCGGCATTTGGGGCGTTGTTTTGCTCGTTTTTGTGGTGCTTGGCGGTATTTATGGTGGTCTATTCACCGCCACTGAGGGTGCTGGTTTTGGTGCTGCGGGCGCGTTTTTGTTTGCATTGGCACGCCGCCGGCTGACTTGGGCGATTTTGTTTCAAGTACTGGTGGAATCTGCCCGCACCACCGCGATGTTGTTTACGTTGCTTATTGCCGCGACCATTTTTGCAAATTTCGTAAACTTCACCACCATGCCGAATGACTTGAAAGAGTGGATCACACACCTGGGGCTTTCGCCGGTATTGATCATCACCGCCATGATGTTGATTTACATTGTGCTTGGTACGGTGATGGAAGAGTTGACCATGGTGCTATTGACCATCCCTCTCTTTTTCCCAATCGTTACCGCACTTGGGTTTGACCCGGTCTGGTTTGGTGTGCTGATTGTGATGATTGTGCAAATCGGTTTGATTTCACCGCCCGTGGGGATGAATCTGTTTGTCATCAACACGTTATTACCCAAGGTCGGTTTAAGCAATATCTTTAAAGGCTGCTGGCCGTTCGTCTTGACGATGATTTTTGTACTTGGGCTGCTGATTGCATTCCCGCAACTCAGCCTGTGGCTGCCGTCGTTGATGAAGTGACCCTATTTTTCAAGACTCTGCTGCTGGCTCTAACAACGCAAAGGGCAGAGGCTGCTTCACCAATATCACGGTACAGGGCGCATTCATGGCGACCTTGATCGGAACCGTCGCCACCAGACGCTGCATCATCAGCCCATGTGTGGCAGCGCCTAAAACGATGACGCTGACATGGTTGCCCACGGCATAGTCCACCAAGGCTTGTGCCACATCACCCGACTCCAAAACGTGGTACGAGGCTTGATGACCTGTTAAATCCAAGGGCTGCGCCCAATGCCGCAAGCGACTGAGGTATTTGCGGTGCACGCTGGTTTCGCTATTGTCATCACTGGTTGTTTGCGTTTTTTTGTCTGAAATCACCGTCACGCAAGCGAGCTTTGCGCCAGGCCGCGTGCCCAGTGTATTTGCTACTTTTTTCCGCAAAGCATACAAGGTTGCATCTTGAACGTCTTTATGAGGCAAAGCCACCATCACAATGGGCACCTCTGACAATTGCTGCATCGGCAGCGCACTGGGCTTGTAGTCCATGCCAGCAGCGTTTAGCCAGCGTTTGAAATGCGTTATAAACCCTGTGCCTTCCGTTTTGTACCCCCTATCGGTCACGATGATGTGGTCAGGATGCCGCAGATCAAAGGCCAAATGCGCGGCTGATGGGTAACGTTTAACAGCCTCAGGCGCTAGACAGCGCATGATTATTTCTTGTAACCAAGGTGGCACTTTAGGCTGCAACTTGCGGGGCGGTGCTGGATCCATCCACAATCGCTGCCGCATACCAGCGACTGTCTGCGGTTCGCCGAACGGAAACACACCCGTCGCCAGCTGGTACAGCATGACACCAATCGCAAAGATATCGCTGCGCAAGTCACCCCGCACGCCGACGATTTGCTCTGGCGCAATCCAAGCTGGCGAGCCTATGGCTTTGCGCAACTCCTCCGCCAACAAATCTGGAAAATGCGCATGGCAAGATAAGCCGAAATCTATCAAAACGACACTGCCGTTGGGTCGAACAATGACGTTGGCCGGCTTCAGGTCGTGGTGGACAGTATTTTGTTGATGCAAACTGTGTGCTGCGATTGCCACAGCCGATCCCAAAGACGTCAACGCTTCAACACTGGGAAGTTGAGGCGCATCCAGCCAATCTTGCAGCGTTTGGCCGGGCACATACTCCATCACCAAATAGGGCATATGTTCTAAATCTCCCGCAGCTACAAATCTTGGCACATGCGAGCCTGATAACTCTTGCATGATTTGCTGTTCGACCTCAAAACTGACAATGGTTTCTGCGCCGTCGCCAGACGTCATGCGCGGGATTTTCATCACCATCGGAAACCCAGGATCAATAGCGCCGCTTGTACTTCCCTCGGTGTAATGCACGCTGTAAATATGTGCCATGCTGCCGTGATGGATGCAGGAATCGATGGTGAAACCGTCTAATTGTGTACCGCTAGCCAACAGTTTCATCGTCCCAACTCCAGTCTATCCGCAAAATAGCTTGGCAGTCCTGCTTGCCGAATGGCTGCCGCCGCGGCCTCATGCTCGTAGGACACCCGATGAAAGGTGAGACGACATTTTTCGGAATCAAACATGGCGTACATGGCTTGTGAATTGCCATCCCTCGGCTGCCCAACGGAGCCAATCGTGGCCAACCAATGTCGATGTTTGGGCATGGGCACAGCCACGCCAGGAGTTGGGAGAAAGCGCATCAATTTTGCGCCTGCGCCACGGTAATACAGTGTTTGCTCATGCACATGACCTCCAAAGACATAGCGCACATCCTCCCATTTGGTTGCTGCATCTAGGCTCGCACCTGCAGATCGCCCATCAACCACATACCGCCATTGCTCTGGCTCGTTCACGGTTGCATGCACCAACAGGATGTTGTCTTGCTGAATCGTCAGCGGTAGTTTGTCTAAGAAATCCAGCTGTTCGGTGTTGAGCTGTTGATGCGTCCACCCTGCCGAGCTGTCCCCGACACTGTTCACCTGTTCGGGTGGTGATACAGCCATCGCATCATGATTGCCTTTGACCACCCAAGCGCCTTTTTCAACCAAAGTTTTCACTCGCCGAACAACAGCCACTGGGTCAGCACCATAACCCACCAAATCGCCAATAATGGCATATTGCTGTGCGTCTTGCGAACGTGCATGTTCCAAACAGGCATCAAAAGCCTGAATATTGGCGTGTATGTCTGACAAAAGAGCCACTTTCATGCTGATTACCTTTTGGTCGTGTGGATATTCCCCTGACTATCCTGCATGAGAAATCTGACTATCAGTTTGCAGTCTAACTTGATTCGTCTCTTTGATGCAAATCAACTACGTCAACACTTAGACACTGTACAGTGTGACGAATGAAACACTGGCAAAAGCGCAAACAAGTCATCACCCGACGCGGCTTGCTTTACTCTCTCGTCTTATGCTTGCTTATTTTGGGGATGGGCGGTGTTGGGTTTTGGATATTGGAACCGCGTGCATATACCTTCAGTGATGGCCTGTGGCTCGCTTTCACAACAGCCGCTACGGTCGGCTACGGTGATATTGTTCCCAGCACGCACGCTTCACGCGCATTCTCTGTCGTTGTCGTTTTGCTTGGTTTAGCCGTGCTGTCTTTGGTCACAGCCTCGGTCGCGGCGATGTTTGTAGGAACTGAAGAGCGCCAAATCGAGCGTGATTTGATGCAAGAAATTGGCTCTTTACGCGCTGAAGTCAGAGGTCTGCGCGATGAGCTGCGCGCTCAACTCAGCGACAAGATATGACCCACACGCGGGTCACCGCGCCCAGCTAAAACCTGCGTGTAAGCTTGCGTCACCGCGTCTGCGCCCACATGTTGCTGTGTTGACAACCATGGCGGATTAGATTGCGTGACTGTATTGGTGAAGTTCAACCAAGCGTGCACCATCCGCTTACCAAACTCAGCACCACCCCAGTCTTCGATGCGTTTTTTGATTTGTG
>JAYUJX010000533.1:0-4004 GCA_043764955.1 Polaromonas sp. | reverse complement strand
GTATTCGCTCAGGCTCAGACATTCCGTTCGTATTTGGCGTGCTGTATCACATTTTCAAGAACAATTGGGAAGACACCAAATACATCAACGACCGTGTGCACGGCATGGAAACAGTCAAAGCCGAAGTTTTGGCTAAATGGACACCAGACAAAGTTGAAGAAGCTTGTGGTGTGAAAGAAGCGCAAGTTTTGAAAGTGGCGACTATGCTGAGCGAGAACCGCCCAAGCACAGTGGTCTGGTGTATGGGGCAAACCCAGCACACAACGGGTAACGCAGTGGTTCGAGCTACCTGCATTTTGCAACTCGCTTTAGGCAACGTTGGCAAATCAGGCGGCGGAACCAACATTTTTCGTGGCCATGACAACGTGCAAGGCGCAACCGATGTTGGCCCCAATCCAGATTCATTGCCAGGATACTATGGTCTCGTCGAAGGCTCTTGGAAACACTTTGCTAAAGTGTGGGGTGTTGATTTTGAGTGGATCAAAAAACAGTTTGCAACACCAGCGATGATGAGCAAGCCAGGTATAACCGTGTCACGCTGGATTGATGGAGTGCTTGAGAAAAACGAGTTGATCGACCAAGATTCCAACTTGCGCGGTGTGTTTATGTGGGGTCACGCGCCTAACTCGCAAACTCGTGGTTTGGAGATGAAGCGTGCGATGGACAAGCTTGACTTGCTAGTCGTTGTCGATCCCTACCCTTCAGCGACAGCTGCGATGGCCGCCATGCCAGGCAAAGCAGAAGATGTGAACGCGAGCCGCGCAGTGTATTTGCTACCGGCTGCGACTCAGTTTGAAACCAGCGGTTCTGTGACAGCATCAAACCGTTCGATACAATGGCGTGAAAAAGTTATCGAACCCTTATGGGAAAGCCGTAGCGATCACATGATCATGCAGCAGTTTGCAAACAAGCTAGGTTTTGGCAAAGAACTGTCAGTCAACTACAAAATGCAAAAAGTAGCTGGCATGGATGAGCCAGTACCAGAAGATATTTTGCGCGAAATCAACAAGGGCGTTTGGACCATTGGCTACACAGGCCAAAGCCCAGAGCGTTTGAAAGCTCACATGCGCAACATGCATGTGTTTGATGTCAAAACGCTCAAAGCCAAAGGCAATGCCAAAGACAAAGAAACGGGCTACGACTTCACTGGCGATTACTTCGGTTTGCCATGGCCTTGCTACGGCAATGCGTCCATCAAGCACCCAGGTTCGCCAAACTTGTACGACACGTCTAAACACGTGATGGAAGGCGGCGGTAACTTCCGCGCTAACTTTGGTGTTGAGCGCGAAGGCAAGAGCTTGTTGGCTGAAGATGGCTCACACTCAGTGGGTGCAGATATCACCACTGGCTATCCAGAATTTGACCACGTACTGATGAAAAAACTCGGCTGGTGGGATGACTTGACCGACGCTGAAAAAGCTGGCGCTGAAGGTAAAAACTGGAAGACAGACTTGACTGGCGGTATTCAACGCGTCGTCATGCAAGTACATGGTTGCCATCCGTTTGGTAACGCCAAAGCGCGCGCTGTGGTTTGGAACTTCCCAGACCCAATTCCGCAACATCGCGAACCTTTATACGGGACCCGTCCTGACTTGATGGCCAAGTATCCAACGCACGATGACAAGAAAGCCTTCTGGCGTATGCCTACGCTGTACAAAACGATTCAGCAGAAGAATATCGCGGACAAAACGCACGAAAAATTCCCATTGATTCTGACTTCTGGTCGTTTGGTTGAGTATGAGGGTGGTGGAGAAGAAACACGCTCGAATCCGTGGCTGGCTGAATTGCAACAAGAAGCGTTTGTGGAGATTAATCCAAAAACAGCAACTGATCGCGGCATTCAAAACGGTGGCCGTGTATGGTTGACCAGCCCAACGGGTGCGCGATTAAACGTACAGGCTATGGTCACCGAGCGTGTGGACTCAAGCACCGTTTGGATGCCTTTCCACTTCTCTGGTCGCTGGCAAGGCGCGGATATGTTGGCTTACTACCCGAATGGTGCTGCACCAGTCGTGCGCGGCGAGGCTGTCAACACAGCCACGACCTATGGTTACGACAGCGTGACCATGATGCAAGAGACCAAGACAACCGTCTGCAATATCGAAAAAGCTTAAGGAATCACAACCATGGCACGTATGAAATTTGTCTGTGATGCAGAGCGATGCATCGAATGCAACGGCTGCGTAACGGCTTGCAAAAACGAAAACGAAGTCCCTTGGGGCGTCAATCGCCGCCGCGTGGTCACCTTGAATGACGGCATTCCAGGCGAAAAATCTATCTCTGTGGCGTGTATGCACTGCAGCGATGCACCTTGTATGGCTGTTTGCCCCGTTAACTGCTTTTACCGCACCGACGAAGGCGTGGTTTTGCACGACAAAGACGTTTGCATTGGCTGCGGCTACTGCTCATACGCTTGCCCGTTTGGCGCGCCACAGTTCCCATCACAGGGCACATTTGGTGTTCGAGGCAAAATGGACAAGTGCACCTTCTGCGCAGGCGGCCCTGAAGCCAACGGCAGCCAAGCGGAGTTTGAAAAATATGGTCGCAACCGCTTGGCTGAAGGTAAATTGCCAGCTTGCGCGGAACAATGCTCAACCAAAGCACTTTTGGCGGGTGACGGTGACGTGATTGCAGACATCTTCCGCAACCGCGTGCTCAAACGCGGCAAAGGCGCTGAAGTCTGGGGTTGGGGCACGGCTTATGGTTCAAAGCAAGCGGGTCAAGCACCAGTTGCAGCTGCTACAGGAGCAAAATAATGCGTAAATTAAGTATGATTTTGCTGGCCATGACGGCTGCGATGACACTTTCAGCGTGCGCTGACAGAGAACAAACTGCCGCCACCCCATCTAAAGATACTGCGCCTTACGCGGGTACGGGTGTTGCTTCGTTCACAGCGTCGGGCTGGAAAGCAGGCGACAAGACGGCTTGGGAGCAGCAGTTAAAAGCTCGCATGCAAAACAGCCAGAACGAGTACAACAAAGTCAACTAAGGAGCTACACCATGCTTCGCCCAACATTGACACTCTTTACGACGCTCGCTTTAGCTTTTACGCTTAGCAGTGCAGCGCAAGCTCAATCTGCAATAACTACACCTGCTGCACCAGGCGCCATCCAAAGTGTCAACATTATGGATGTCAAGCCCGAGGCCAGCTTAGAGCCAGGCTACGCGCAACAAACCAATGGCGAACGCGCCAAAGTGCAACCCGGCAACAACGCGCCCATGTGGCGTCAAGTCGGCTCGGGAGTGGAGGGTGTTACCAGCTTACCTAAAAGCACAGCACCAGAAGCTGGCGTTTTGATTCAGCCTTTCACGCAATACCCCGGCTCACGCCTGACCAACGCTGGTGAAGCATGGCGACAAGTGCGTAATAACTGGATCATCCCTTACGGCGGCTCTTTGGTTTTGATCGTTTTGGGTGGTTTGGGCTTGTATTACTGGCGCAAAGGCGCGGTCAAATTACCCGATGCGCCTACGGGTCGTAAAATTGAGCGTTTTACACCGTTTGAGCGCTCAGCCCATTGGGCTAATGCGATTGCGTTCTGCATTTTGGCTATTTCAGGCTTGGTGATGGCGTTTGGCCAGTACTTTTTGATGCCCGTTATCGGTCAAACATTATTTGGCTATTTGACTTACCTCTTGAAAAATGCACACAACTTTGCAGGACCGCTCTTTGCTGTCTCGCTTATCGTTGTCATGTTTACTTTTGTGCGGGATAACCTACCAGCCAAAGGCGACTTGAATTGGTTGCTCAAAGGCGGCGGTTTGTTTTCAAAAGAGCATCCTAAAGCTGGCCGCTTCAATGCTGGCGAGAAAATGGTGTTTTGGGGGGGCGTATTTTTCTTGGGTTTGATCGTCGTGGCCTCTGGCTTGGTGATGGACAAACTTGTGCCTGGTTTGAGCTACGAGCGCGCCACCATGCAGATTGCGCACATGGTGCACGCAGTGACTACCGTTTTGATGATAGCGATGTTTATGGGACACATTTACTTAGGTTCCATTGGCAC
>JAYUJX010000532.1:0-1103 GCA_043764955.1 Polaromonas sp. | reverse complement strand
GGTTTCTTGCTCTTCGGGCTCTGTGTCGGTTCATGTGTGCATCCATGGGCTAAAGGAGCTCCTGTAGGGCAGGAGGTAGGAGAAGCTGGAACCGAAGGGACCAAAGTCAGCGAAAGTGTCGGCTCCGCTGTTGGCACAGCTGTTGGCTGGTACGTAGGTGGAGGTGTTGGTGATGGTGTTGGCATAGCTGTTGGCACGGCTGTTGGCTGGAAGGTTGTTGAAGGTGTTGGCATGGCTGATGGCTGAAAGGTTGGTGAGGGCGTTGGCTGGTAAGTTGGCTTTGCCGTTGGGTCTTCAGTCGGAAGAGCCGTGGGTAAATCAGTTCCTATAAATACTGGGGTGAATGTGATCTCCACTCTTGGAAGGGGTGTGTGTTCAACTGTGGGCTGATATGTCCGCATCGGATTTTTTGTGGGATCGGCTTCATTTGTCTTGATGGCTGCTACTCCTGCCAGGAATAGAAGCCAGAGAGGGGCGGCTTGCTTCATGGTACTGGACTGTTTCTGCGATGTCGATTTCTGACTTGCGGATGGTGTTTGGAGATGAATTGTGGGAAGTGTCGCTATCAATCTGCGTAACAGCGAACCTACGACATTTTTCGACAAGAAAACCGGGCGAAAAACCGGGAAAAAGCGGCCGAAAATCAAAAGCTCTTGGAATAAGTCTGCCTTTTGGATCCTGGATCCAGTCAGAGCACCTAGCTGGATAGCAGTGGTTCGTTCAGTCTTGGAATAAGTCTGCCTTTTGGATCCTGGATCCAGTCAGAGCACCTGGTAGATAGCAGTGGTTCGTTCAGAACACACTTTGCTTTCAGCTAGTCGACCATGTCGTTCCAACAGCTCACTCAAGTGTAGGTATAATGGCTCACAGCCATATAGTCTCTTTTAATTAGAAGTGCTCATCGTGTCAAAACAAAGCAGTTCATGGCTAGCTATACTAGCTACAGTTGACTGTTCACAGTCATCATCAGTTGCAACTTCCAGTACAGTTCGAGTAATGGTCTTGAGTCTGAAAACGCTACCCTCGCTCCTCCGCTTGGGCTTAGATGATATTACCCCAAAGGGATTTCCCCCAAGGGGATCGTCCCCGTAGGGATAGCTATG
>JAYUJX010000531.1:0-1103 GCA_043764955.1 Polaromonas sp. | reverse complement strand
ACGCGCAAGCGGCAGAGGTTTTATCTGCGGTTATGCACGACAAGCTACGCCACGTCAGCGCCGCGCACCTGAGCCAGCAAAACAACCACCCTTCATTGGCTCAAAGCGCTTTGGCAACGGTACTGGGCTGCATGCCAGCTGAGATTTTTGCAGCCTGCCCTGAAACGGGTACGCCGTGGATGACGGTTTAGATGCCGTCATTCCCGCGAAGGCGATAATCCACCCGTTAAATCCAAGACGTAAAAAAAACCGCGCATCTTGCGATGATCGGTTTTTTTATGAGTAAACTTTTGATAACCCAGCGATTTGCTTTGCAGCAAACCACGAGGTTAAAGAAGTATTACTTCTTAACTGCGTCAGCAGCTTTTGCGCCGGCAGCCTTAGCAGCGTCAACAGCAGCAGTAGCGGCTGTAGAAGCAGCGTCTTTAGCAGCGCCAGCAGCAGCAGTAGCTGCGTCTTTAGCTGTGTCAGCAGCAGCGCCAGCAACAGCTTTAGATGCGTCAGCAGCAGCGCCTGCAGCTGCGGTAGCAGCAGCGCCAGTAGCAGCAGCAGCGTCTTTAGTAGCTTCAACAACTGGAGCAACTACTGCAGCTGGAGCAGCTGGTGCTTCAACTTTAGCTTCTTCTTTTTTACCGCAAGCAGCGAGGGCAGCAGCAGCGATAACAGCTGCGATAATGATTGACTTGTTCATGAGAGAATCCTTAGTAAGTAAATAAATAAGAGAAAACAATTTCCGGAAATTGTCAAAACGCCAACTCTCTCAATAACTGCTGTTCAGCTGGTTATGTCAAAAGCGAGTGCTTCAACATTAGATGAAAAATACTCGAGTTTCTTGCACCTAAGCCCTCAATTATAGCTGGAATTCAAGGCATGCAAGTGGAAACCCTTAGTTACTTTGACTTTGCTTTATCCAAACTTACAAAAAATCACTTAAAAACAACTTTTAAAAGTCTCTTAAAAGTTATTTTTTATAGCAACCAACCCGCATCCGCCCATTCTTGCAGCAGCGCCATCGCACCATCGCTCGCCATATTGGGTTTCATGAGGTCTTTGGGTTCCAAAAAGCGCTGATTCGCCAGTTTTTGCATCAATTTTGCGTCCGC
>JAYUJX010000530.1:0-4021 GCA_043764955.1 Polaromonas sp. | reverse complement strand
AAAAAACTCGGCTGACTTCATTCACGAACAGAAATCACGATGTATTTAGTATTACAAATATAGGTAATGTAGCGTCTTCGAAACAGGGGCATACCCATCAACAGTGAAACGTCAATGTGTGCCAGGTTTTCCGACAAACGCCATCATTTTTTGTATTTCGTTTTGACCTTGGGCCGCACCACTCAAGGGTACGATATCACCTTCTCTATGGGTGATATCTGTCAACCTAACCGCTAAACGCTCCGGTGCCTGCATATCCATGCCTATATAAACGCCTTGCGTCATGGTGATATGCGCTGCTTCGAACGTACCTGCGCCCGCACATAAGATGGTTCGGGTGGGTGCGTCTTGGCTGACCAATACCAGCATCGCAGGAACCACGGCTTCGGGCTTCAAAGCAGCCAAGACTTCTTCAGACATCAAGCCCTCGGTCATGCGCGTTGCGGCAGTTGGCGCTAGGCAATTCACACGAATGTCGTTTTTCGCACCTTCGATAGACAGCGTTTGCATCAACCCCACAAGTGCCATCTTGGCTGCTCCGTAATTGGATTGGCCAAAGTTACCGTACAAACCGCTGGATGACGTGGTCATCACAATGCGGCCATACTTTTGCTCGTTCATGACGGCCCAAACGGCTTTGGTGCAGTTCACCGCGCCCATCAAATGCACATCCACCACCAGTGAGAAGTCAGCGATTTCCATCTTCGCAAAGCTTTTGTCGCGCAAAATGCCGGCGTTGTTGACCAAAATATCAACGCGTCCCCACTTCGCCATCGCCTCAGCCACCATGGTTTGCACGGCGGCAAAGTCGGTGACGGATGCGCCGTTGGCCATCGCCTCGCCACCCGCAGCGCGAATTTCTTCCACCACGGCTTGCGCTGCGGTCATGGATTGCGTACCCGCAGCACCAGAACTTGTACCATCAAGCGCTCCGCCCAAGTCATTCACAACTACTTTTGCACCCCGCGCTGCCAATGCCAAGGCATGTTGGCGACCCAAGCCACCGCCTGCACCGGTCACAATAGCGACGCGGCCTTTAAAATCTAATGACATACCGATTTCCTCTTTTTCTATTTAGCCTAAATTATCTCAAAGCCCGTTCGCCCTGAGCCTGTCGAAGGGTTCTTGAAGACTTCGACAAGCTCAGTCCGAACGGAGTTGGTACTTATACTCAAAGAACTCAAAACTCTATTATGGAATTAAACCACCAAGCCATAGAAACCCCTGTCCGCGATGCGTCAACCGTCGTTTTGCTGCGCGACGCAGCAGCGGGTTTAGAGGTGTTTTTGATGAAGCGCAGCGGTTTGTCTGACGTTTTGGGCGGCGCTTATGTGTTTCCGGGTGGCAAGTTGGATGCTGCTGACGCGATGGACGACATGCCAAATCGCCTAGACCAAAGCCCGCAAGCACTGCATGCAGCGCTGAACGAAGCTGCTTTAGAGCACCACAGCGCCGCTGCATTGTATGTGGCCGCTTTACGTGAGGCGTTTGAAGAATCAGGCGTGCTGTTTGCCGAGGGTGCAACGCTTGACATCACCACCCAAGCCGCGCAATTGCTAAAAGCTGGGCAAACTTTTCCTGCCGTGCTCGCGCAACTTGGCTTGCGGCTGCAAACCCAGCACGTTCAGCCATGGTCACGCTGGATCACGCCAAAAATGGCTTCCGTATCAACCAAACGCTTTGACACGCGCTTTTTCATAGCAGCTGTGCCAAGCCATCAAACCGCTGTACACGACAACTATGAAGCAACTGAAAGCGTGTGGCTCGCGCCGCGTGCTGCCTTAGAGGAATACTGGCGCGGTGCGATTTCGCTTGCACCGCCGCAAATCATGAGCTTGGCGCATCTGTCGCACCACCGCACCGTTGCCAGCGCTTTGGCGGAAGCCCGCAGCAAACCGCCCGCTGTGATTGAGCCTGAGCCGTTTGACTATGAAGGTATGCGCACCATCACTTATCCGGGCGACCCGCAACACTCAGTCCCCCAACGCGCTCTGCCCGGCCCGACGCGGCTGCGCTACGCTAACAAGCGGTTTGAGCCTATCAACGGATTTGAAGCGCTGTTTTTACGGGAATAGAGGCACTAAAACTGCTAGCGAACCACGCATCCACCTGATCTGGATCATTACAAGTCCGCAGCGCCATGTAGGCGATTTCTGCTTCTGGGTACTGGCGGCGCAGGAAGTTCAGCCATTGTTTGAACCTACCCGTTCTTGATTTTCTGTCCAAACGGTTGCAAACCAATTCCCAAAAATCATGCAATAAAGGTTGTATCGACTGCCAGCTTGAGCTTGAATCCAAACCTAGCTTGTCAGTCTTAATTTGGTTCGCCAAACACGGGTTTTGCACCATGCCGCGCCCTATCATCAGCGTGTCGCAGCCGGACAATGCTTGGCAGCGCTTGGCATCTTCCACATTCCAAATTTCGCCATTCGCAATGACTTTGATGTCGACCACCGCACGAATGTCCGCAATCCGCGCCCAATACGCGGGCGGTCTATAGCCATCGGCTTTGGTGCGGGCATGGACGACCAGTTCGTTAGCACCGCTGGACGCAATAGCGATGGCGCATTCTTCGGCGCGGCTGTCGTCGTTAAAACCCAGCCGCATTTTGGCAGACACAGGGATATTGGACGGCACAGCGCGGCGCACGGCTGCTACGATTTTTGCAACCAGTTCAGGCTCCTCCAGCAGCGCCGCACCGCCGCCGTGGCGATTCACCACTTTGGCGGGGCAGCCGAAATTGAGGTCGATGCCGGGTGGGTTCAATCTGGCCAGCGCTGCGGCGTTATCGGCCATACACGCAGGGTCTGAGCCCAGCAGCTGCGGGCGAACGGGCACGCCCGAGAACGTCAATCCCTTGTTCAACAGCTCAGGCACCACGCGGTAAAACACGCGCTCTGGCAGCTCAGTATTGGTCACGCGAATGAACTCGGACACACACCTGTCCACCCCACCCATGCGGGTAAGAATGTCGCGCAATACAAAGTCCAAGAGCCCCTCCATCGGGGCAAGAAGAATAGTCAAACTGAATCATTCCCAAAATACCCAGCTAGAGCCGGCATACATCGATCACAGCCGTCATTCCCGCGAAGGCGGGAATCCATGAGCGCCACCGTGGATTCCCGCCTTCGCGGGAATGACAAGATTTACGCGCTTAGTTTGCGCCTACGAAGTCCTTTTTACCCACTTCAACACCGTTGTGGCGCAAGATGGCGTAGGCCGTGGTGGTGTGAAAAAAGAAATGTTGCAGCGCATAAGTCAGCAAATACGCTTGCCCCGAAAACGTGCGCTCGCGCGCTGTGCCAGGCTGGGTGACAATGACACGCTCTTCGCTGCCGTTGATGCTGGCGACAGGCAAGGTGGCAATAAAAGCCAGCGTCTTTGCAATACGGGCTTGCGCGTCGTCAAACGTGGTTTCAGTGTCCTCATACGCTGGCACGTCCACGCCAGCTAACCGCGCACAAGTACCTTTGACAAAATCGCAAGCGATTTGCACTTGGCGCAGCATGTGAAACATGTCTGGGTACAAACGGCTTTGCAACAACACCTCAGGCGCGATTTTCTTGGTTTCTGCATGGGCAGCTGCTTTGCTCAAAACCCCACTCAAAGCGCCTAAAGCTTGCTGAAACACAGGGACAGAAGCGGCGTACATAGAAATTGACATGTAGTATCCTTGAAATATTAAAAAATGGCTAGCCTTCAAGTCTACAACCAATAAAAAATCCATGCCCGCAGCGTCATTCACCGTCACCATTCAGTCGAATAAAAGCCCAGAAAACCTGCAATTCTCGGCAGATGCAGACAAAACCGTCCTGCAATCCGCAGAAAGAGCCCACATCTACCCCCTCAGCTCCTGCCGCAACGGCACCTGCCGTACCTGCATCAGCACCCTCATCAGCGGCGATATCCGCTACAACATCGACTGGCCGGGCCTGAGCGCTGAGGAAAAGCAAGCTGGTTTGATGCTGCCCTGCTGTGCGCGCCCGTTGAGTGATTTGGCGATAAAGCTAGGGGCATAAAT
>JAYUJX010000529.1:0-4021 GCA_043764955.1 Polaromonas sp. | reverse complement strand
CGAACCGAGCAGCGCACCGAGCGTGCGGGGCTGAATTCTGCCATGGCGCCGGCTGAATTGGTGCCAACGCCTGAAGGTGATGTCTGGCATGCGGCGGTGCAGCAGTTGTTGGCGGCAGAGGCAATTGCCGCGCTGGTGCGGGAGCTGGCTTTGCAGTCGCAATTGGTGGCCAGAACCATTCCTTCCAGCCCGAGCAATGACGGCGAACCGCACGATTGGCTGCTGCGGATTGAGCGCGAATCACTCAGCCAAAGCGGTAGCCGCGAAAAGCTGCAGTTGGCGCTGGAGACGCTGGGGCATTCTGTGCGGCTGAGTATTGAAATTGGCCCCGCCAGCGACACGCCAGCCAAACGTATCGCCGCCGCAACGGCCGAGCGCCAGCGCATGGCGCAAGATATCATCACGCAAGACGCGTATGTGCAGCAGTTGATGCGCGATTTTGGGGCGAAAATCGTGCCAGGTAGCATCAAAGTTAGCGTGCAAAATTAATGCAAATAGCACATTCGTTCCGTCATTTCCGCGAAGGCGGGAATTCACAAGCGTCATCATGGATTCTCGCCTACACGGGAATGACAAGAATCGCGAGTATGGATAATCTTGGTTAAATATTTAATTAATTCAACAACTTAGAAAAAAGGAAATACCATGTTCAACAAAGGACAACTCGCCGGCCTGATGAAGCAAGCCACCGCCATGCAAGACAACATGAAGAAAGCACAGGAAGAGCTGGCTAATTCTGAAGTCATTGGTACATCTGGCTCTGGTTTGGTCAAAATTACGATGACAGGTAAGCACCACGTCAAACGCATTGAGATTGACCCTAGCTTGCTCGCAGACGACAAAGACATGTTGGAAGACATGTTGACCGTTGCTTTTAACGATGCTGCAAAGCAATTGGCGGATAACAGCGAATCTAAGATGGGCAGTGTCTCCAAAGGCATGCCAGGCTTGCCAGGCGGCATGAAGTTTCCGTTTTAATCAGTTTCAAACATCTGATTGAATGAGCCATTTGCATGGATAACACCAGCGCTTTAGACGCCTTGATTCAAGCTTTGCGCCGTTTGCCCGGCGTGGGGCTGAAATCTGCGTCGCGTATGGCGTTTCACCTGTTGCAGCACGACAGAGCAGGTGCGCAAATCATGGCGCAGGCGCTGACGAATGCGGCCTCGCAAGTGCTGCATTGCACCCAGTGCAACACCTTCACGCAAAATGAAATTTGCAATATTTGCAGTGACACCCAGCGTGACCCAACTCGGCTGTGCGTGGTGGAAACGCCAGCCGACCAATTGGCGTTGGAGCGCACGGGCGCGTTCAAGGGTTTGTATTTCGTGTTGATGGGCAAGCTCAGCCCGCTAGACGGCATCGGCCCCAAAGACATCGGTTTGGAAAAGCTTTTTCAGCGTGTAAAAACATCGCCTATTCAAGAGGTGATATTGGCAACCAACTTCACCGCTGAAGGTGAAACCACAGCGCATGTCATCAGCGAAGGCTTGAAAGCGCGCGGTATCAACGTCACACGTTTGGCGCGAGGCGTGCCGATTGGTAGTGAATTAGAGTATGTTGACTTAGGTACTATCGCGCATGCCTTGGTGGACAGAAGGTAGCAGTAGTAAAAGCAACTAAAAGAAGATAGCGTCTTTTAAGCGACGATAAGCGTGCACAAGCTGTGCTAGTACAAACCCGATTGAGATAAACCCGATTAAGGATGTTCCCGATGCGCGAATGAGATGATGACGATATGCTGAATTCAGTCGCCAATCAAGGAAGCCGCATCATCGTGGGAAATATCAACCGCCGTCAATTTAACCTAGCCAGTTTGCTGGCGATGGGTTTGTCAGCGGGTTTGTCTGCGGGTTTCTGTGCGTTATCGCAAGCTCAAAATCGCCTTGAAAAAAACAAAATCACCTTGGCTGTGGGGGGGAAGGCCGCTTTTTATTACTTACCGTTGACTATCGCGGAGCAGCTGGGGTATTTTGTGGCTGAAGGACTTGAGCTTGAAATTGTTGACTTTCCCAGCCCCATTCGTGCTCAGCAAGCACTGGCCAGTGGCAATGCAGATGTGGTGTGTGGCGCATTTGAGCATCTTATTAGCTTGCATGCGAAACAGCAATTTGTGCAGTCTTTCGTGGCGTTGGGGCGTGCGCCGCAAATGGCGATGGGGGTGTCGGTAAAAAATATGCCCAATTACAAGCGTTTGGCTGATTTAAAAGGCAAGCGTATCGGCATTGCTGCACCTGGAACAGGTACAAATATCATGGCCAATGTGCTGCTGCAGCGTGCAGGTTTGCAGCAACATGACGTGAGCTACATTGGCGTGGGCTCCTCGGCGGGAGCTTTGTCTGCGCTTCGAGCAGGTCAGATCGATGCGATTTGTAATTTAGAACCTGTTATGTCGCAGCTTGAACAAAGTGGTGAAATAAAAATCATTGCAGACTCACGCACACTGCGCGGCACGCAAGCCATTTTTGGTGGGGTAATGCCGGGTGCGTGCCTATACACCACGTCTGATTACCTACAAAAAAACAAGTGGGTGGTGCAGGCTTTGTCAAATGCCATCGTCAGGTCTTTGAAATGGCTGCAAACTGCAGGCCCCAAAGAACTGCTGCAAAGTGTGCCCGAGGTCTATTTGATGGGCGACAGAGGTTTGTATTTGGCTACTTTTAACAAATTGCGTGAATCCATCTCTTTGGATGGCTTGGTTGAGGACGACGCTGCAAAAATGTCATTGAAAGTCATGGCTAATTTTGACCCAACCGTGAAGGCCGAAAAAATAGACATCAGCAAAACCTATGTGAATACGTTTGCAAAACAGTCTAAATTGCAATTTGATGCCTAGTTTTATGTAAATTTACCGCTGCGTTGCCTATAATTTGGGCAGCCATGAACCACACAAACAATCCCCCCCA
The DNA here is from genome assembly GCA_043764955.1 of Polaromonas sp. GTDB lineage: Bacteria > Pseudomonadota > Gammaproteobacteria > Burkholderiales > Burkholderiaceae_C > Aalborgiella. Next base: position 1,115 of record JAYUJX010000529.1, on the reverse strand, counting down.
CACCAGCTACTCCGGTCTCGCAAATCTCAACTTAGTCGCCTTACCCGCCTTTGACGATAACTACATTTGGATGCTGCATGATGGCAAGCAGGCTTTGGTGGTTGATCCGGGTGATGCCGACGTTGTTCTTGAGGCGCTAAAACGCCTATCTTTGCGCTTAGAAACCATTTTGGTGACGCATCACCACATTGACCACACGGGCGGTGTTGATGTTTTACGCGATACAACCGGTGCCACGGTCTTTGGCCCGCTGACTGAGACGATGCCGGAACCCATTAGGCGTTTAGAGGGAGGTGACAAAGTTCAAGCCATGGGGCTGACGTTTGAGGTGACTGATGTACCTGGACATACCGCTGGTCACATTGCTTTTTATGCTGACAGCGTTGATACTGCGCCTTTGTTGTTCTGCGGTGATACCTTGTTCTCAGGTGGTTGTGGTCGTTTGTTTGAGGGCACGCCCGCGCAAATGCTGGCGTCGTTGACGCAGTTGTCATCGTTACCTGGCAATACCCGCGTGTGTTGTACGCATGAATACACTTTATCGAATTTGAAATTTGCGCGCGCTGTGGAACCAAACAACGCTGAGCTTATCGAATACCAAGCTCAATGTGTCGCGTTGCGTGAGGCCAATGTACCCACGCTGCCCAGCACGATTGCTCGCGAGCTACAAATCAATCCTTTTTTACGCAGCGATCAAACTGAAGTGGTGCATGCAGCGCAACAACTTGACCCGACGGCGACTGATGCAGTCGCTGTTTTTACGGCTATTCGCCAATGGAAAAACAATTTTTAATGACTTTTAAATCTCGCCATATCGGTAATGCACGCTGTCAAGCTGCTGCATCTAGCATTCAACGAAGCGACACCAAACACCTCTTCACGTATTCAACATTGGCTATTGCCTTGTTGCTGGGAGTGCAAATACAAAACGCCCAAGCGCAAGAGGTCAAAGACGATATCTATGTTTCTAAACCGCAAGTAGCGGTGGAAGCGCCTAAGGTAGTTCCAGAGCCGATTGCCCCACTTCCGGTTGTTCAGGTTGCTCCTGCAACAAAACCAGCCAATGTGGTCGAGCGTCCTGCGCACGCCAATCCTGCTGCGTCTGCGTTTGTACA